>JBQGEH010000442.1:0-2270 GCA_052039515.1 Nakamurella sp.
TGCGCGGCGACCTCGGTCGGGTGGTGGGCGTAGTCGTCGTACACCACCACGCCCCCGGCGCGGCCCTTGAACTCGAAGCGGCGGCGGACCCCGGTGTAGCGGGCCCACCCGGCGACCAGCGCGTCGGCGTCCAGCCCCAGGGCCAGGCCGGCGGCCAGCGCCGCGGTCGCGTTGAGGGCCATGTGGTCCCCGGGCGGGTCGAGCACCAGCGACACGGTCGCCCCGGACGGCAGGGTCACCGTCGAGGTGGTGCCGTGCCCGGTCGGCCGGGTGTCGGACAGCCGCAGGTCCGCGCCGGGCCCGGTGCCGTAACGGATCACCCGGGGCGCCCCGACGCCCAGGCTGTCCAGCAGCCGGACGACGCCGGGGTCGTCGGCGCAGGCAACGAGGAACCCGCCGGGCTGCACGTTCTCCACGAACAGCCGGAACACCTCGGCGTCGGCCTCCGCGGTCCCGTGGTGGTCGAGGTGGTCGGGTTCGAGGTTGGTGATGATCGCACCGTGCGGGGTGAAGGCGAGGAAGGACCCGTCGCTCTCGTCGGCCTCGGCGACGAAGACGTCCCCGCTGCCCTGATGCGCGCCGGTGCCGGACTCGTTGAGCTCGCCGCCGATGGCGAACGACGGGTCGATCCCGGTGTGCTGCAGCGCCACCGTCAGCATCGACGTGGTCGACGTCTTGCCGTGGGTGCCGGCCACGCAGACGCTGCGGTAGCCGCGCATGAGGGCGGCCAGGGCGAGCGCACGGCGGACCACCGGGATGCCGCGTTCCCGGGCGGCGAGCAGCTCCGGGTTGTCCGGTCGGATGGCGGTGCTCACCACGACCGCGGTGGGGCCGCCCGGCAGCAGGTCGAGGTTGGCGGCCTGCTGCCCGACCGCGGTCCGCACCCCGCGGGCGGCCAGCCCGGTGACCACGTGGGAGCCCTTGGCGTCGGAACCGGAGACCGGCAGTCCCCGGTCGAGCAGGATGCGCGCGATCGCGCTCATCCCGGCGCCGCCCACACCGATGAGATGGGCGCGGGCGAGGGAGAAGCCGTCACCGCCGGGAGCGTTCACCGCTTCCCCGCCCGGTGCTCGACACCCAGCCCGTACACGATGCGGGCCAGCTCGTCGGCGACGTCCACCGCGCTGACCCGAACGGCGGCGGCCCGCATCCGGTCCCGGCGCTCCGGGTCGGTGAGCAGCGGGATGACCCGTTCGGCGACGGTGGCCGCGGACAGCTCGGCGTCGTCGACGACGACGGCGGAGCCGGCCTCGATCTGGGCGGTGGCGTTGAGCCGCTGCTCGCCGTTGCCGTGCGGCAGCGGGACGTAGACCGCGGGCAGCCCGACGGCGCCGAGCTCGGCGACGGTCATCGCGCCCGACCGGCCCAGGACGAGATCGGCCGCGGCGTAGGCGAGGTCCATCCGGTCCAGGTACGGCACCGCGACGTAGGCCGGCGCCCCCGGGGTCTGTGCGACCTCGACGGTGTTCTTGCGGCCATGGGCGTGCAGCACACCGATGCCGGCCGCGGCCAGCGCCGGGGCCGCGGCGGCCACCGCCCGGTTGATCGACTGCGCGCCCTGCGACCCGCCGTAGACCAGCAGCGTCGGCGCGTCCGGGTCGAGCCCGAAGAAGGCCCGCGCCTCGGCCCGCCGGGCGGCCCGGTCCAGGGTGGTCAGCGAATGGCGCACCGGGATGCCCAGCACCTCGGCCTTGCCGATGCCCGAGCCGGGGACCGCGGCCAATACCCGGGCGGCGAACCGGGCGCCCACCTTGTTGGCCAGGCCCGCCCGCGCGTTGGCCTCGTGGACCACGACCGGCGGCCGGCGGCGGGCGGCGAGGTAGGCCGGCAGGCAGACGTAGCCCCCGAAGCCGACGACCACGTCGATCTCGTGCTCGGCGATGACCTGCCGGGCGCGCCGGACTGCGGCCACCATCCGGGCGGGCAGTTTGAGCAGGTCGAGCGAGGGCTTGCGGGGCAGCGGTACCGGTGGGATGAGCGTCAGCTCGTACCCGCGGGCCGGGACCAGCGTGGTCTCCAGGCCCCGCGACGTGCCGATGGCGGTGATCCGGACCTGCGGGTCCAGCCGGCGCAGCGCGTCCGCGGTGTTCAGCGCGGGTTCGATGTGGCCGGCCGTCCCACCGCCGGCGACGAGCACGGACAGCGGACGGGCGGTCATCGCCGCTCCCGGCCGGCGGTCGGGTCGGCGGGCCGGCGGCCGTTGCGCGGGCGCGGGACGGACCGCTGCGAGCGGGCCGGGCGGCCGGCGTGCGCGTCGCGCACCGGGGTGT
>JBQGEH010000443.1:0-2203 GCA_052039515.1 Nakamurella sp.
CGGCTCGCGTTCGCCACGTCGTCGCTCACCGACTCCCGGGTCATCCTCGATCAGCCGGGCGCGGAGAAGCTGATCGGCATGGGCGACGGGCTCTACCTGCCGCTGGGTGCGGGTCGACCCATCCGGATCCAGGGCGCGTTCGTCTCCGACGAGGAGATCGGCGAGGTCGTCGCGTTCGCCAAGACGCAGGCCGAGCCGGACTACACCGAGGGCGTCACCACGGTGAAGCAGGATCCGTCCAAGGCCGTCGACCCGGACATCGGCGACGATCTGGAGATCCTGCTGCTCGCCGTCGAGCAGGTCGTCACGTCCCAGCTCGGCTCGACGTCGATGCTGCAGCGCAAGCTGCGGGTCGGGTTCGCCAAGGCCGGCCGGCTGATGGATCTGATGGAGACCCGCGGCATCGTCGGGCCGTCCGAGGGGTCCAAGGCCCGGGAGGTGCTTGTCCGTCCCGAGGAACTGGACAGCGTGCTGTTCCTCATCCGCGGCAGCGACGAGCCCACCGAGGACTGACCGAGCCGTGCCCGTCGTCCGGCTGCCGTCCGGCACGGTGGTGCACGGACGCCGCCGGGACACCCCACCGCCCGACGGTGCCGACTTACTGCTCGCCCTCGGACGCGGACCGCTGCCGCCCTGGGAGGTCCGCGTGATCCGCTGGCCGGACTTCGGGCTGCCGGTCAGCACGACCGACGCCGTCGACGCGCTGGCCGACGCCCTCCGCCGCGCGCGGGCCGGGGAGCGGGTCGAGATCGCCTGCCGGGGTGGCCACGGTCGGACCGGCACCGCACTGGCCGCCCTGGCCGTTCTGGACGGGCTGGCTCCCGGGCAGGCCGTGGGCTGGGTACGCGCCGCCTACCATCCGCGCGCCGTGGAGACGCCGTGGCAGGCGTGGTGGGTACGTTCCCGGGTGCGGGGCCGCTGAGCACCGGCCGAACGCCCCGCCGGTCCGGACAGCGGACCCGATGCCCCGGCCGGGAGGAGGCGGCCATGCGTCTGCGCCGCAGTGACCCGTCGCAGCCCGGCATCACCCGGGTGCGGCGCGGCAAGGGCTGGACCTACCGCTGGGACGAGGGCGGCGTCGTGACCGACGCCGAGATCAAGCTGCGGATCGCCGAACTGGTCATTCCGCCGGCCTGGCAGGACGTGTGGATCAGTCCGCACACCAACGGCCACATCCAGGCGGTCGGCACCGACCAGGCCGGCCGCCGTCAGTACCTGTACCACGAGAAGTGGCAGGAGAAGCGGCACGAGCAGAAGTTCGAGCGGATGCTCGAGTTCGGCGCGGGGTTGACGCCGGCCCGGCAGACCGTCGAGGAGCACCTCGCGCAGGACGGCCTGACCCGGGAACGGGTGCTGGCGGCGGCGTTCCGGATGCTCGACGTGGGCTACTTCCGGATCGGCGGCGAGACGTACGCCGAGACCAACGGCAGCTTCGGACTGGCCACCCTGCGGCGCGACCACGTCAAGCAGAAGGGCGACCTGCTCGTCTTCAGCTACTCGGCCAAGAGCGGGCTGGACCACGAGGAGCACATCGCCAACCCGCCGCTCGCGCAGGTCGTGGAGAAACTGCGGCGGCGGCGCAGCGGCCCCGAGACGCTGCTCGCCTACCAGGACAAGCGGAGCTGGCACCGCATCTCCAGCGCCGACATCAACCGTTACATCAAGGACGTCATGGACCTGCCGGTGTCGGCGAAGGACTTCCGGACCTGGCACGGCACCGGCATCGCCGCCGTCGCGCTGGCCGAGCAGCTGACCGGCCACGACCCGGACAAGCCGTGGACGCAGGCGGCGCGCAAGCGTGCCGTGTCGGCGGCGATCAAGGACACCTCGCTGCGGCTGGGCAACACCCCGGCGGTGGCCCGCCGGTCCTACGTCAACCCGAAGGTGATCGAGCTGTTCGAGAAGGACACCACCGTCGCCCCCGCCGTGGAGCAGGCCAGGGCCGCGCTGCCGGACGTCTTCGAGGACGAGATCGCCCTGCTGGCCGCCACTCCCGTGGTGGAGAACGCGGTCATCGAGCTGCTGCGCTGAGGAGACCGGCCGGGCCGACTGCGCGACCGTTCCGGCCACTCCGCGACGGTTGCGCGTAGCGGGAGTGATCGCTGGGTGGGTGGTGTGGTCGCGGAGTGGGTGCGCGTATCGGGGAGGCCCGTCTGCGGCCCCGCCGACCGACTCCGCGACCGTTCCGGCCACTCCGCGACGG
>JBQGEH010000444.1:0-1923 GCA_052039515.1 Nakamurella sp.
CCCCCCGCCGGCCACGCCCGGTCCGGAGCCCCCGCCGCCGGCGGCCCCGCCGGGCTGACATCTCCGGCGGGTGGCGTCGTCCGGCCGTGCCCGACCCCGTCGGACTGGGCCGGACGGGTGATCGGGACGCACACAGACGAGGGAACGGCAACTCCGAGCGGTGGCTCAGGGGGCGCTCATCGGGATCACACGTTGCCGGTCCATCGTGGTTCCCATGAGCGACGAACCCACCGGCACCCCCGAATCGCAGCCCCGCCCCGCCGATGCGGTGGCCGGCTCGCAGCACTCCTCCTCCGGCACCGACCGCACGTCCGGGCAGCGTCCCGACGGCGACCAGAACACCTGGTTCTTCGGTGACCGCAGCGCCGCCCAGCCCGCCGACAGCGATGTCCCCGAGCTGGACGAGAACGATCCGCTGATCCGCCGCGGCGACGCCCCCACCACCGGGCACCCCGCCGTCTCGCCGACCCCGATGCCGCACCAGACGGGCGGCTACCCGGCGGCGCCGATGCCGCAGACCGGCGGCCACTACACCCCGCGGCCGATGCCGCAGCAGCAGCCCGGCGGCTACCCTCACCAGCCGACCCAGGCGTCCTACACCGGCGGTTGGCAGCAGCACGCCGGCTGGCACACCGGACAGCAGTCGTTCGGACCGCAGACCGTCACCGCGGCCCCCGCGCCGGTCGACGGTGCCCGCAAGCGGCGCAGCGGCGTGCTGGTGGCGGCGGCCCTGGTGCTCGCGCTGGGCGCCGGTGTGGGCGGCGGCTACCTCGGCGCCGACCTCCGGGGCACGTCAGCGAGCAGCGGCTTCACCGCGTCGAGCATCTCCCACGCGCTGACCCAGACCAACGCGCCCAGCACCAGCGCCCCGGCCGGCAGCGTGGAGCAGGTCGCCGCGGCGGTCCTGCCCAGCGTGGTCTCGGTGGTCGCCACCTCGTCCAGCTCCGGCGGCGAGGGCTCCGGCGTCATCCTCACCGACGACGGCTACATCCTCACCAACAACCACGTGGTCGCCGGGGCCACCTCGCTGTCGGTGCGCTTCAACGACGGCAGTACCGCCTCGGCCACCCTGGTCGGCGCCGACGTCACCGGTGACATCGCGGTGATCAAGGTGGACGGCGTCAGCGGCCTCACCCCGGCGTCGCTGGGCACCTCCGGCAACGTCACGGTCGGCCAGCAGGTGGTCGCGATCGGCAGCCCGCTGGGCCTGTCGGCCACGGTGACCAGCGGCATCGTGTCGGCGCTGAACCGGCCGGTGCGCACCAGCTCCGCGGACAGCCAGCAGCAGCAACAGCAGCAGAACCCGTTCGGCCAGCAGCAGCAGAGCACGCCGGCGTCCTCGGGCACCGTGCTGAACGCGATCCAGACCGACGCGGCGATCAACCCGGGCAACTCCGGCGGCGCGCTGGTCAACATGCAGGGTCAGATCATCGGCATCAACTCCGCCATCGCCACCCTGTCGTCCGGGTCGGGTGAGTCCGGCTCGATCGGCGTCGGCTTCGCCATCCCGATCGACACCGCCTCCCGCATCGCGCAGGAGATCATCAACACCGGCAAGGCCTCGCACGCGGTGCTGGGCGCGACGGTGGGTGACGCCGGCGACGGCGCCATCCCGACCGGGGCGGAGATCAAGGAGCTGACCCCGGGCGGTGCCGCCGAGGCGGCCGGCCTGCAGGTCGGCGACGTCATCACCAAGCTCGACGACAACCTCATCGAGTCCTCCGACGCCCTGGTCGCGACCGTCCGATCCGCGGCGCCGGGCAGCCAGGTGCAGGTGACCGTCCAGCGCGGCTCCGACACCGAGACCGTCACCGTCACGTTGGGCACCGCGTCCAACTGATCCACCGACGTCACACCTGGAAGGCGCCCGGGTCCTCGTGCCCCGGGCGCCGACCGCCCTTCCAACCCGTTTCAGCAGTCCCC
>JBQGEH010000445.1:0-4430 GCA_052039515.1 Nakamurella sp.
TCGTCGGCCGGTCCCCGATCACTGTCATGCGGCCAACGTAGCAGATCCGGCATGATTCGCCGTGAGAGAAATTTTGCGTGTTGGGCAAGTTTGCGTGTACGGTTCTCTCATCCGACGACTCGGGGCTCAGTCGGGAGCAGTTCCCCCCACTCTCCACTCTTGTTCTCAAGGAGCACCCCCATGTCCGCTGCCTTCGGCGCCGTCATCTCGTTCTTCGTCTCCCGCTTCGCCGGCCGTTCCGACCGTGGTGCCACCGCGGTGGAGTACGGCCTGCTGCTCGCCGGCATCGCCGTCCTCGTCGCCCTCGGCGCCGCCGCCCTCGGACCCGCCATCCAGGGTCTCTTCGAGGGCATGGCTGGGCAGCTCGAAACCGAGTGACCACCGACCTGAGGGTTTGTCCATCGCCGACGCGAGTTGCGGCGTAACCTAATCTTCAGACTTGACGTGAGTCGTTGACTCCGTCCCGACGAGGACGAGCAGGAACTGGGACGCCTGCTCGCCCTCCGCCGCCCACCGGTCCGCCGGAGGAGCGGCTCAGGGGCCCGGCTGGAACTGGGACGCCGGCCGGGCCCCACCTCTCCCTCTTCGGCTCCCTCCCCCCAGGAGCAACCACCATGAAGCCTCGTGATCGGGGTGCCCAGGCGGTCGAGTTCGCTCTCGTCCTGCCCGTTCTCCTCCTGCTGCTGGTCGGCATCATGGAGTTCGGCCGCGTGTTCAACCTGCAGGCGCAACTCACTCAGGCTGCGCGTGTCGCCGCCCGCACCATGGCTCTTCAGAACAACCAGAGCGCGGCCCGCGCGGCAGCCGCCGCGTCGGCGCCGTCCCTGGGAATCACCTCCGGTCGGGTCAGCATCTCGCCTGCGACGTGTCCCGCCACCGGGTCGGCCGACGTGACCGTGCGCATCACCGTCCCGGTCAGCTTCGTCAGCGGCATGTTCGGTGCCGGACTCACTCTCACCGGAACCGGAGTCATGCGATGCCAGGGATGACCCATGACCGACGGGGTGCCACCAGCGTCGTCGTTGCGGTCTCCTTGGTCGTCCTGATGGGGTTCGCGGCGATCTCGCTTGATGTGGCCGCATTCTTCAACGAACGTCAGCGGTTGCAGAACGGTGCCGACGCCGCCGCCCTCGCCATCGCCATCGACTGTGCGAGAGGCACCTGCGGGGGAGCGTCGGCCACCGCGCGCCGCTACGTCGCAGCCAACACGACGACCACGACAGCCACGGCGGCCCTGCTGGGCACGCCTACCAGGGCTGCCGGACGCGTCACCGTGGTCGCGTCGGCCACCACCGAACATTGGTTCGCGCCGGTCCTGGGCTTCGACTCCTCGGATCCGAGTGCGACCGCAACGGCCCGGTGGGGCGCGCCGGTCGCCGGTCGAGCGGCACTCCCGCTGGCATTCAGCTATTGCGAATGGGTTGCCCAGACGAAGGGTGGCGTGCCAAGTCAGACGACGGTTCGGATCATCAAGACCACCAAGGGCTCTGACGCGCCATGCAAAGGCCCCTCGGGCAACATCGTTCCGGGTGGCTTCGGGTGGATCAAGCCGAGCGGTCCCGCTTGCCAGGTAACAAGCCGCGTCGATGGCTGGATCGAGTCTGATCCCGGCAACAGCCCGCCTTGCCCCTTGGAAACGGTCGAGACGGTGCAGGGACAGACGGTGCTCCTGCCCTTATTCGTCGATGCGACCGGCACCGGCAACAACGCGAAGTACCTGGTGGGCGGCTACGCCGCGTTCAAGATCACTGGCTACTTCTTCGGCAGCCATTACCGGTACGGGTCGCCCCAGCCCTGCTCAGGAAGCGACCGCTGTATCGCCGGCTACTTCGAGCGTTACGTGGCCGACAGCACCGCCTGGGAGTACGGGACCACTGCCAGT
The DNA here is from genome assembly GCA_052039515.1 of Nakamurella sp. Lineage (GTDB taxonomy): Bacteria > Actinomycetota > Actinomycetes > Mycobacteriales > Nakamurellaceae > Nakamurella. Next base: position 1,883 of record JBQGEH010000445.1, read on the forward strand.
GACTACGGCGCGACGGTCGTCCGCCTCACCGGCTAGTTCGCTGACCGCCACTGTCCCTGGTTCCCTCGTCCCCCTGCTCCATTCCCGAAAGGAAGTCCCGATGAAGCGCCGCATCGTCGCCGGCATCATCGCCGCGGTGCTCGCCGTTGTCTCCGCCGGTCTGGTGGTGACCTACACCGCCACCGCAGACCGTCGCGCCTTGGCCGGCCACGAGCCGGTCACCGTGCTCGTGGTCACCGAAGTAATCCCAGCCGGGACCCCCGTGTCCGAACTGGCCGGCAGAGTGGCCCCTCGCCAGCTCCCGGCCACCGCCGTGGTGCCGGACGCCGTCCGATCGCTCTCCGAGCTCACCGAGCTGACGGATCGGCAGGCAGTCACCGAACTGCAGGTCGGCGAGCAACTGCTCAGCTCCCGCTTCGTGGTGGCCGGCCGGGCCGGCACGTCGGTGGCGGTGCCCGACGGCCTCCAGGAGTTGTCCGTGCGGTTGCCGGTCGAACGGGTCGCGGCCGGTCGGGTCGTTGCGGGCTCACGGGTCGGCGTCCTGATCTCGGCCAAGGAGCCCGAGACCACCACCATGGCGATCACCGACGTCCTGGTCACCCGGGTCGACCGAATCGTCGCCGACGGCGAGGACCAAGAGGCACCGGCGGACCCGGCGCGCGCGGAGCCGGTCACCGACGCCTTCTATCTCGTCACCGTCGCCGTCTCCGCTGTCGACGCGCAGAAGCTGACCTGGGGGGTCGAGCACGGGACCGTCCTGCTCACCCTGCAGAACGATCGGACCGACGACTCGGGGCGCACGGTGCTGCCGCGGACGGAGGTCAAGCCGTGAACGTCGTCGCCCTGATACCGGACGCCGAGCGGCCCGCGCTCAGTGCCGCCGTGGCTCCCGCGATTCCGATCTGGTTGGAGCCGGCCGATCTGACGCTGTCGAGCGACCCTGTGGACGCGATCCGGGCGCACGGCGCCGGTCTGATCGTCCTGGACGCCGACCTGGAACCAGCGTCCGTGTCGGCCCTCACCGAGGCGTTGGCTGCGTTGCCTGGGGTCACCGTCGTGTGGGTGAGCAACGCGCCCGACGCGCTCGCACTGCCGGCGCTCCGGGCCGGGGCCAAGGACGTGATCGGCCTCGGCGGCGGACCGGACGCCTACGCCGCTGTCCTGGCTCGCACCCGGTCGACCGCCGATGTCGTCACCCCGGCCGCGCCGCGTGGAACCGGCCGGGTCGTGTCGGTACTGTCGCCGAAGGGCGGGGTGGGCAAGACCACGGTGGCCACGAACCTGGCTGTGGGACTGGCGCAGGCGCTGCCGCAGGAGGTCGTTCTGGTCGACCTCGACGTGCAGTTCGGCGATGTGGCGTCGGCGCTCGATCTCGAAAGCGAGTACTCGATCGTCGATACCGTACGCGGCGGTGCGCGACACGACTCGATGGTGCTGAAGGCCTACCTGACTCGGCACCGCACCGGGCTGTCAGTGGTCTGCGGTCCGCAGAATCCCGCTGAGGCCGACCGGATCACCCCGGCGGACGCCGCCGAGCTGCTGACCCGGCTGGCCGCAGAGTTCACCTTCGTCGTGGTGGACACCGCTCCGGGTCTCGACGAACACACCCTGGCGGCCATCGACACCAGCACCGACCTGGTGCTGGTCACCTCGCTGGACGTTCCGGGCATCCGCGGCCTTCGGAAGGAGTTGGACACCCTGGCACAACTGGGGGTGCAGGCGGACCGACAGGTCGTCCTCAACATGGTCGACCGGCAGGGCGGGCTGACCACCGCTGATGCCGCGGCCACCGTCGGGGCCCCGATCGACATCTCCCTGCCGCGCGACAAGAGCGTGATCGCCGCGGTGAACCGTGGTGTCCCGCTGCTCGAGTCCGCGGTCCGCAACGCCTTCACCAAGCAGCTCGAGAAGCTCCTGCTCCGGCTCGCTCCCGGATTGACCATCCCCCGTCGCCGTGGTCGTCGCCCGGTACCCGTTGTCGACGACGGTCCCGAGGTCTCAGTGGTGCCTCGTCGAGCGCTACTCGGCCGCCCCGGCCGCCGCCCCGGTGGGAGGTGCGGCGTGAAGCTCGGAGAGCGGCTCTCGCGCTCACCGATCGAACCCGGGCCGGCAGCGGCTGCCGCCCGTGGTCCCGTCGTTGCGACCGGCGCGCGCGGGCACGAAGTGATGGTGGGAGCCGCCGGCGCTCACCCCTCGTTCACCGATGCCCATTCGGCTGGGCCGACGGCGCCGACGGCGCTGTCGTCACCACCGGCAGCCGGCGGCACCAGCGGTCCGCCGTCCCCGGCGCTCGGGGTGCCGCCGACCGCACCCCTGTCGCTGGGTTCCTTGGCCAACGCCCACCAGCCGCCCGCCGAGGCCGCGCCGCGATCGGACGCCCTCGATCTGCTCAAGGAGCGGGCCGCCGAAGCACTGTTCGAGCGGCTGGGCACCCGGCTCAACGACACCACGCTGAGCGAGAACCAGCTCCACGCCATCGTGCGCACCGAGATCGACCACGTGATCGACGCGGAGCAGGTGCCGCTCAACCGAGATCAGCGCACTCGCT
>JBQGEH010000446.1:0-1528 GCA_052039515.1 Nakamurella sp.
CGGCGTCAACGCCGGCGCCGCCGCCCTGGTGGCCGCCGCGTACGCACCGGCGGCGGTCGGCTCGTGGATCGCCGGTCACCGGTCGGCCGAGCCCGGGGCGACCGCCGCGCTGATCGCCCTCGGGCTGACCCCGCTGCTCGACCGCGACCTGCGGCTCGGTGAGGGCACCGGCGCCTGCCTGGCCGTCCCGTTGGTCCGGGCGGCGGCCCGGGTGTTGCACGAGATGGCCACCTTCGACGACGCCGGGGTGGCCGGGCCCGGCTGAACCACGACCGGGTCGCGCCGGCGGCTCGGCTGTCAAGGTCGCGTCAGGATCGGCGCCGAACGCTGGGCCGGCGGCCGGTCCGGTGGTGGGCTGGACACCGTGTTCGACCTGCTCGCCCCACGCCGCCCGCTGCCGCCCGCGCTGGGCGCCGCCGCGGCGTTCTTCGCTCCCGTCCTGCTCTGCCTGGCTCTCACACCGCTGCGAACCTGGATCGTCAACACCGCGGTGGCCCTGCTCCTGGTGGTGGTGATCGCGGTCGTGGCCTGGACCGGCGGGCGGCGCGGCGGCTACCTCGCGGTGGTGGCGGCCGCCCTGGCCTTCGACTTCTTCTGGACCGTCCCGCTGCAGAGCTTCGCGATCACCGACGGTGACCATCTCGAGACCGCGCTGGTCCTGGCGACCGTCGGGGTCGTGGTCGTCGAGCTCGTGATGTTTGGCCGGCGACAGCAGGGGCTCGCCGGTCGGCGGGCGGGCTACCTCGAGGGCGTGCTGGACGCCGCCGCCCCGGGCGATGACGACTCCGTGGCCCGGGCCGACCTGGTAGCGGCGCGGATCGCCGGCCTGCTCGGGGTGGAGCGGTGCCGCTTCGTCGACCGGATGCCCGACGACCTGCCGGTGCTCGACGTCGACGGGGTGATCCGGTGGCAGGGCCGACCCGTCGACACCACCGACCGGCTCCCCGTCCTGACCGAGGTCGTGCTGCCGGTCCGTCGCGGTGACCGCGTGGTCGGGGCCTTCGTGACCTCGGCGGCCACCGCCTATGCGCGGCCCGACCGCGAACGCCGTCGGGTGGCTGCGGCCATCGCCGAGCGCAGTGACGGGCTGGTGCGGCCGGGCGGACGGGGCGGCGCCGCGACGGGTGGCTAGATTTGAGGTGGAGTCCGACGACACGAGCGTCGGTCCGACCCAGGAGGAGACATGGCATTCCTGTCCGGCGGTGGCCCCGCGGCCCGGCAGCAGAGCTCGCTGTTCGAGTTGGAGTTCCCGCGATCGCTGGCGGTCTACGACACCTACGCCGAAGCGCAGCAGGCCGTCGACTTCCTCGCCGACAAGAAGTTCGAGGTCAAGAACCTGTGCATCGTCGGCACCGACCTGAAGTCGGTGGAACGGGTGCTCGGCCGACGCAACTGGGGCACGGTGATCGGCAACGGAGCCCTGTCCGGGGTCTCCACCGGTCTGCTGATCGGTCTGATCATGCTGCTGTTCATCCCCGGGACGCCACCGCTGCTGCTGCTCCTGGTGGCCATCGTGTTGTCGGTGATC
>JBQGEH010000447.1:0-2687 GCA_052039515.1 Nakamurella sp.
AGCTGACTCAGGCCCCGGGCGGCAAGTTCCGCCAGCGTCGCCGACAGCGACTGCCCCCTCGACCGGGCCAGCTCCGCGGCCCGACGATGCAGGTGGGGCGGCAGATCGACGGTCGTACGCATGCTCGCATCATACGTGCATCACCGTGATGCAGGTCAGACGTTGAAGCGGAACTCCACCACGTCCCCGTCGTGCATGACGTAGTCCTTGCCCTCGATGCGGGCCTTCCCGGCGGACCGGGCGGCAGCCACCGATCCGGCCGCGACGAGATCCTCGAACCCGATGACCTCCGCCTTGATGAAGCCCTTCTCGAAGTCGGTGTGGATGACGCCGGCGGCCTGCGGCGCGGACCAGCACTGCCGGATCGTCCAGGCCCTCGACTCCTTGGGTCCGGCGGTCACGACGGTCTGCAACCCGAGGCTGTGGAACCCCGCGCGCGCCAGCGCGTGCAGCCCCGGCTCGTCCTGGCCGACCGACTCGAGCAGCTCGAGCGCCGACTCCTCGTCCAGCTCTAACAGCTCGTACTCGACCTTCGCGTCCAGGAACACCCCGTCCGCCGGCGCCACCGCGGCCAGCAGCTCGGCCTTCTTCGCGTCGTCGGTCAGCACCGATTCGTCGGCGTTGAACACGTAGAGGAAGGGCTTGGTCGTCATCAGCGACAGCTCCTTCAGCAGCGGCAGGTCGACCTCCTTCTGCGCCGAGAACAGCGTCCGCCCGGAGTCCAGCACCGCCTGCGCGGCCTGCGCCGCCTCCAGCACCGCCCGGCGGTCCTTCTGCATCCGGGCTTCCTTCTCCAGCCGCGGCACCGCCTTCTCCAGCGTCTGCATGTCGGCCAGGATCAGCTCGGTGTTGATCGTCTCGATGTCGGCCAGCGGATCGACCCGACCGTCGACGTGCACCACGTCGTCGTCGGCGAACACCCGCACCACCTGGCAGATCGCGTCGGCCTCGCGGATGTTGGCGAGGAACTTGTTGCCGAGCCCCGCCCCCTCGCTCGCGCCCTTGACGATGCCGGCGATGTCGACGAACGACACCGTCGCCGGGACGATCTTCTGCGACGAGAACACCTCGGCGAGCTTGTCCAGCCGCGGGTCGGGCAGCGGCACGATGCCGACGTTGGGCTCGATGGTGGCGAACGGGTAGTTCGCGGCGAGCACGTCCGCCTTGGTCAGCGCGTTGAACAGGGTGGACTTGCCGACATTGGGCAGCCCGACGATGCCGAGAGTGAGGGTCACGTCGGTCGAGTCTAGTGAGACGCCACCACCCCGGACGCCGTCCGAGCGGTGTTCGAGACGCCCGTCACCGGGCACAGAACCCGGCATGACGACCGCCCCGGACGACGACATCCCCACCGATCCCGACCACGACCCGACCGAGCCGCTCCCCGCCGGCGACGTCAACCTCGCCCCCGGACCCACCGACCGCGGCGGCGAGGGCGGCATGGCCAGCCGCGAGCAGGCCGCCCGCAAGGCCCGCGCGTCCCACTGACCGGTGACACACCTGCACACGACGATCCCGGTCCGGTTGCCGTTCGACGCCGACGGGCTGCTCTGGTACCTGCGGATCCGCGCCGTCCCCGAGGTCGAGGTCGTCACCGACCACGGCTACCGGCGGACGCTGCGGCTGCCGCACGGACCGGGTGTCCTCGGCCTGGACTTCGACGGGACGGACCGGGTCGGCGTCAGTTTCGACGGCGACGCCCGGGACCGGCCGACGGTGCTGGACCTGGTCCACCGGCTGCTGGACGCCGACGCCGACGCACCGACCATCGACGCGCACCTCGCCGCCGACCCGGCGCTGACCGACCGGGTCGCGGCCATCCCCGGCATCCGGGTGCCCGGCATGGTCGACGGCGACGAGATCATCGTCCGGACCATCCTCGGGCAGCAGGTCAGCGTGGCCGCCGCCCGCACCGCGGCCGGGAAGCTCACCGCCCTGGTCGGCGCCCGGCTGCCCGCGGAGCTCGCCCGGCCCGGCCTGACCCGGTTGTTCGTCTCCCCCGCCGAGCTCACCCAGCTGACCGCCGCGGAGATCGGCGGGCCGCGCCGCCGCGCCGAGACCCTGGTCGCCGCCGCCCGGGACCTCGCCGACGGGACGCTGGTCGTCGCCCCCGGACGAAATCCGGCGGAGCTGACCGCGGAGCTGGTGGCCCGCCCCGGGATCGGGCCGTGGACGGCGCAGTACATCGCGGTGCGGGTGCTGGGCGAGCCGGACGAACTGCTCACCGGCGACCTGGCCATGCGCACCGGCGCCGGCCGGCTCGGGCTGCCCGACACCCCGCGTGAGCTCGCCGCGCACGGGCTGCGGTGGGCGCCGTACCGCTCCTACGCTGGGCAGCACCTGTGGCGGGCGTCCCGGCTGCCGGCGGTCGTGGCCTGACCCCGGTCCGCAGAAGCCGAACGAGTGTGAGGAAGCCCGGTCTGCAGGGTCGGCTTCCTCGTACTGGTTCGGCTTCTGCGAGAGAGAGGGCCGGTCAGCGCCCCCCGGCGACCTCGTCGTACCGCTGGAGCACCAGTCCGGCGAGCTCCACCCCGAGCGGCTCGGCCACCGGCGCCTCGAACGCGGCGGCGTGCCGGGCGATGACGTCCAGCAGCAGTCCGGGGGCGGCGAACAGCGGCACCACCCCGACCCTGGCCGGCGGGCTCAGGTGCGCGGCCAGCGACTCGAGCGCGGCCCGCACCTTGGGC
>JBQGEH010000448.1:0-2122 GCA_052039515.1 Nakamurella sp.
CCGGGGCAGCACCTGCGCCCAGAACCGCGGCGGCACCGCATAGGCCGCGTCCAGCCGCCAGCCGTCGGCACCGCGGTCGAGCCAGTGGATCATCACGTCCGCGACGAGATCGACCACGGCGGGCTCGTCGTGGTTCAACGCCACCAGGGCGTCGTGGCCCTCGAAGTTGCCGGCCCGGGGCGGCGGGTCGCCGGGCGTCCAGCCCACCGGCCAGTCCAGCCGGAACCACGACGCCGTCGGCGATCCCGGTCCCTCGGCGAGCGCCCGGACGAATGCGGGGTGCTCCCGGCCGACGTGGTTGAACACGCCGTCCAGCAGGATTCGCAGTCCGCGGGCGTGGGCGGCCGCCACGAACGCGTCGAAATCCTCTGCCGTCCCGAGGCGCGGGTCGATCGCGAGGTGGTCGACGGTGTCGTAGCCGTGCGTCAGCGATCGGAACACCGGGCCGAGAGCGACGCCGCTGCAACCCATCTCGATGACGTAGTCGAGCCAGCCGGTCACCCGGCCGAGCCGCGGCACCACCTCGCCGGCCGCGTCGAGCTCCCGTGGCGCGTCCACGAAGCCCAGCGGGTACACGTGCCACCAGATCGCGTGCTCCGACCATTCCACCGTCATGTGATGCATTCCCTACTGATCGTTCCGCACTTGGTTAGTGACGCGATCTCACTGTGCCCGTAATCTACCCACATGGCCCGTGTCGACCGTCGCCCCCGTCAGCGGCTCCCCATCGCCCAGCGTCGCTCGGCGATCCTCGCCGCCGCCGAGGCCGCCTTCGCCACGGCCCCGTACGACCAGGTCAGCCTGGCCGCGGTGGCCGAGGTCGCGGGCGCGTCAGAGGCGTTGGTGCACCGCTACTTCGCCACCAAGAGCGAGCTGTACGTCGACATCGTCGGCGCTGCGGTGACCGACCTGGAGGACCGCTGGGCGGCGGCCGACGCCGCCGCCGGACCCGACGCGGACGGCTGGACGCGGGTCGCGCTGGCCGTGGACGCCTACCTCGACTTCGTGGCGGGCTCCGGCAAGGGCTGGACGGCTCCGCTGCGCACCCCCGACACCGCCTTCGCCCCGGCGTTCGCGCTCCGCTCCCACGCCCGCGAGACGTTCGTCGGCCGGGTCCGGGACGCCCTCGGCCGGACCGGCGGCACCGCCGAGAACCAGGCGCTGCACGGCCATCTCGCGTTCCTGGACGGCGCGGCGCTGAGCTGGGCGGCGGACGGCTGCCCGGAGGACCAGCGGTCCGGACTGATCACGATGGCCCTGGGCGCCCTGAGCGGCGCACTGGCCGCGCTCGACGCCGAGTGACGGTCGGGGCACGCCCCCCGGACGAATGTGCGCGAAACGTGCGGCGCTACCCTGGTCCCCTGACCGGAACGCGCAACTCGCCGAGCCGGTGACGGCTCGACGAGGAGCGCACATGTCGGACGCACGCATCCCACTGAGCGGGGTCATCCCCCCGCTGCCGACGCCGACGACCGCGGACGGCGCGCCCGACCTGCCGATGCTGCGGCGCGTGATCGACTACGTCCTCGCCGCCGGAGCGCAGGGCGTCGTTCCCCTCGGCGGCGTCGGGGAGTTCAACTCGCTCAGCGAGCCCGACCGTCGGCGGGTGGTCGACGCCACCGTCGAGCACGTCGACGGCCGCGTGCCGGTGGTCGCCGGGGTGGTGCAGACCAGCCTGCACGACAGCGTGGCGTCCGCGCTGTCGTTCCGGGCCGCCGGAGTGGACGCCGTGCTGACGCTGCCGCCGTACTACCAGCAGCCGACCCAGCAGGGGGTCCGCGAGTACTTCACCGCACTGCACGACCGGGTCGACCTCCCGGTGATCGTCTACGACACACCGGATCTCACCCACTTCGTGCTCGCACCGGAGACGCTCGCCGCGATGGTCGACGACGGGTCGGTGGCGGGACTCAAGGCGTCCAACAGCAGCATCGACCACTTCAGCCGGCTGATCGGTCTGGTCGGGGGCCGGATCCCGGTCCTGGCCGGCGAGACTCCGCTGTTCCCGATCTATGTCGCGATGGGGGCGGACGGCGGCATGATCGGGAACTCCTGTCTGCTGCCCCGCTACTTCGTGCGGATGTTCGCGCTGGTGAAGGCGAACCGACTGGACGAGGCGCTG
>JBQGEH010000449.1:0-2207 GCA_052039515.1 Nakamurella sp.
TGACGAGCTGCTGATCGAGGGACGTCGCGCCCAGGAGGCTCTCGTTCTGCGCGCAGTCCACGGCGCCGCCGTCGACCACCGGGAACGACCAGACCGCGTCGGCCGACCCCACGTCGGCGCCGGCGGTGACCCGGGTGAGCACGTCGGCGGTGCCGCGCCGGTCGACGACCCCGACACCGCGGGCACCGAGAGTGCACAGCCCGGTGGGGTCGACGAGGCCGCCGGCGTAGACGGCGGTCAGCGGATCGACCGGGGCGGTGGGCGGCGCGGCCGTCTCCGACGGCAGCGGCGTCGCGGTCGGCGCGGGCTGGACGGTGGGTGCCGGCGCGGTGGTGGCATCGGGCGTCGTCCCCGGGACGTCGGCGTCGGTGGCGGGGGCCGGTGCGCCGAACTCGTCGAGTCGTAACACCTTGCCGGCCAACGTCTGCGGGTCCTGACCGGCGCCGCTCACGCCGGCGTCACCGGTGGCGACGTAGAGGTAGCCGTCGCTGCCGAAGGCGATGCGTCCGCCCTGGTGGCCGTCGGGGCCGGTGCCGCGGGGGATGCCGGTGAAGATGTCCTTGGGGACGTCGCCCCGGGCGATCCGGACGATGCGGTTGTCGGTCGCGGTGGTGACGTAGGCGTAGACCAGGCCGTCCTCCAGGTAGTGCGGCGACAGCGCGATCCCGAGCAGGCCGCCGTCACCGGTCGCGTCGAGCCCGTCGACCCGGGCCACCTCGACGGGTTCGGTCTGCGGCGCGACCTGCAGGATGCGGCCGGTGGTGCGCTCGCCGACCAACGCCGAGACCCCGTCCGGCAGGACCGCGAGTCCCCACGGGGCGTCCAGACAGGCGGCGATGATCGTCGGGTCCGACGGACGGCAGGGGTCCTCCGGCGCGGTCGGCGACGGGCTCGCGCCCGACTCGGACGTCGGCGCCGGCGGTGTGGTGGGGAGGGGGAACGAGGGCTCGTCCTGCGGGTGCATGGCCGCCGCCGACAGGGACGGCTGCACGGTGGCGGTGGGCGGTTCGCGGGAGAAGTCCGCACAGCCGGTGAGGACGAGCAGGGCCGACGCCACCCACGCCACCGGGGCGCGCCGCTGGCGGGGTCCGTCGCTCACCCGCCCCAGGCTACGTGTCCGTGGCGGGTGCCTCGTGGGCCATCTCCGCGGTCGTCCGGTGCCGGACCTCGCCCGCCAGGTCCGGTGCGTGCTCACCGACGACCTGCCGGACCCGCAGTTCGGCCAGCGGTCCCAGCGAGTCGTAGACGTCGGCGAACAGCCGGCGCGCCCGCTCGCGGGGCCAGTCCGCCGGCAGCAGCGCGTCGGGCAGTTGCGGGTCGGCGGACGGGAACGCCCGCCAGGTGTCCATGATCTCGGTGCGGGTGTTCAGCGCCGCCTGGGAGGTCAACCGCCCGCGCCGGAACAGCTCGAAGACGTCGGCGAACCGACGGACGAACGCGTCGTAGTCGCGGCGTACCGCGGTGAGATCCCAGGCCTGCATCGGGTGCCACCCCCGTGAGCCCGGGTCCTCGTGGTGGGCGCGGAACACCGTGGCGGTCGCGATGCCGAGTTCGGCCAGCATCGACCAGGTGTCGTCGACCGACGCGCGGGGCGACAGCCACACCCCGTCGTAGAGCGGCGCGAAACCGAGGATGCGCAGCCGCGCCCGCAGCTGCGGCCGGACCGGCGCGGCGTCCTCGGGCACCGAGAAGGCCACCGTGGTCCACAGCCCGTCCCAGGGCAGCGGGGCCGCCCCGAAGCGGGCCACCTTGCGGCCCCCGCGGGTCAGGCTGGTCCGGGCGGCGGCGGTGAGCCGGTAGTAGGTGCGGCGCCCCTCCCGGCGGGGCTCGATCAGTCCCCGGGAGGTCAACCGGCTCAGCGCCGAGCGCGCACCGCCGGGCGTGACCCCGAAATCCTCGACCAGGGCCACCAGCGCGGCCGACGGGAAGCTGCCCGCGGTGCTGAACCAGTAGTCGGCGAGCAGGGTCACCAGCAGGTGCTGCGGCGAGGTGCCCGCCTGCAACCGGGGGAGTCCGTCCACCGGCGGGGGGATCGCCTCCGGGTCCGTGGTCACGGGGCGCAGCCTAACGCTCGACGACAGGGTGCGTGGGAGCCGGCGGTACCGCGGGTGCCGGTACTGACTGTGTGCACAAGTGTAGCGGATCGGTTCTTCGTCTGAATCGTTCAAGACCGTGCTCAAGTGGTGGTGACTGCGGCTGAACTGGTG
>JBQGEH010000450.1:0-2328 GCA_052039515.1 Nakamurella sp.
TTCATGAGCCGCGACACCACCGCCACCGCCGGTGACGTGCTGCGGTCCAAGGGCGGCAGCCTGCCCGCGCTGGTGCACACCCACCCGAACGAGACCGTCCGGGACGCGGTGGAGATCCTGCGCGAGTACGGCGTCTCCCAGATGCCGGTGGTCAATGCCGAGCCCCCGGTGATGGCCGGCGAGGTGTCCGGGGCGGTCACCGAGCGGGAGCTGCTGGACGCGTTGTTCACCGGCAAGGCGTCGATGAGCGACCCGGTCCGGGCGCACATGTCGTCGCCGTTCCCGCTGGTCGGGGCGGGCGAGGACGTCAGCACCGCGCGGACCGCGCTGGAGAGCGCCGACGCCGTGATGGTCATCGAGGACGGCAAGCCGGTCGGCGTGCTGACCCTCGCCGACCTGCTGGCCTTCCTCGCCCAGTAGGGGTTCCGCACGGCCGCGGCCGCGGCCTACGCTCCACCTCACCGCCGGTGAGGAGGGCCCGATGACGAGCTACCTGCCCGCGCCGTACGAGTCGGCGCCGGACGACGATCTCGGCTCGGCGGCCGCGGCCGCGCTCACCGGTACCACCGCGCTGCTGACCGCGGTCACGCTCGGCCGGCAGGCGTGGGACCAGTACCGCAGCGTCGCCGACGTGGTGACCGCCGGGCGGATCGACGGCGTCGAGGCCGACGTGCTCATCACCACCGTCGGCTGGGGGGTGTCGGCGCTGCTGATGGCCCTCGGTGCGGTGGCCCTGGTCGTCCGACGCGGTCGCGGTGCCGTCCTGCTCGGCGCCGTCGTCGGCCTGGCCGTCGCCGTCGGCGCCCGGTGGGGGTTCGGGTGGTTCACCCCGGCGCACCCGGTCGACCACGGATCCGTCTTCTTCGGCGGCGCCGTCGTGCTCGTGCTGGCGCTGCTCCCGGCGACCCGGCGGTGGGTCGCCGGCCGGGGGCGGCACCGCCGGCCGGGCATGCCGCCGGTGACGTCGGCCACAACCCTGACCCCGACCCGGGTGCAGATCGGTCAGGCCCGCTGACGGCGCACGGAGCGGCCTCCGGCAGTCGTTAGCCTGGGCAGGTGACGTCCGCTGATCTCCCCGCCCCGCACCCCGCCCGCGACGACGTGCTGCACTCCGACGTCGGCGGCGGGTTCGCCACCCGCGCCATCCACGCCGGTCAGGACCCCGAACGCACCACCGGTGCGGTCATCGTCCCGATATACCAGACCTCGACCTTCGCCACCGACGAGGTCGGCACCAGCAAGGCCGGCTACGACTACAGCCGCGCCGGCAACCCCACCCGCACCGCGCTCGAGGTGGCGCTCGCCTCGCTCGAGGGCGCCCAGTTCGGTTTCGCGTTCGCGTCCGGGATGGCCGCCGAGGACACCCTGCTGCGCGCCGCGCTACGGCCCGGTGACCACGTCATCCTGCCGACCGACGCCTACGGCGGGACGTACCGGCTGGTCAACGCCATCCTCAAGCCGTGGGGGATCGAGCACACCGCACTGCCGCTGACCGACCTCGACGCCGTCCGGGCCGCCGTCCGGCCCGAGACGAAGATGATCATGGCGGAGTCGCCGACCAACCCGCTGCTCAACGTCTTCGACATCGCCGGTCTGGCCGAGATCGCCCACGCCGCCGGCGCGCTGCTCGTGCTCGACAACACCTTCGCCACTCCGTACCTGCAGAACCCGCTGTGCCTGGGCGCCGACGTCGTCGTGCACTCCACCACCAAGTACGTCGGCGGCCACTCCGACGTCATCGGCGGGGCGCTGCTGCTCAACGACGGCGAGCTCGCCGCCCGGATCCAGCTGCACTCCAAGTCCATGGGCACCGGGGCGTCGCCTTTCGACTCCTGGCTGACGCTGCGCGGTCTGAAGACCCTGGCGGTGCGGATGGAGCGGCACTGCGACAACGCGGAGAAGGTCGCGGCCATGCTCGCCGACCACCCCAAGGTCAGCCAGGTGCTCTACCCGGGCCTGCCCGACCACCCGGGGCACGCGCTCGCCGCGCAGCAGATGCGCCGCTTCGGCGGGATGGTCTCGTTCCGGATGGCCGGCGGCCGCGAGGAGGCCATCAAGGTGTGCTCGCGCACCCGGGTGTTCCTGCTCGCCGAATCGCTCGGCGGGGTCGAATCGCTCATCGAGCACCCCGGGCTGATGACGCACATGAGCGTGGTGGGGTCGAAGCTCGAGGTTCCGGACGATCTGATCCGGTTGTCGGTCGGGATCGAGGACGTCGAGGATCTGTTGGCGGATCTCGCGGATGCGCTGAGTTGAGTCTCGGGTCTGGTCGGTCGGTTCCGGTCGGGGGACGGCGGAGAGGTGGACGCCCTCTTCGGCGACAAGGTG
>JBQGEH010000451.1:0-4740 GCA_052039515.1 Nakamurella sp.
TGGTGACCACCTCGACGGGGGCGTCCTTGGTCCGGGCGATGACGGCCTTGACTGCGTGCGGCACAACTACCTCCGATGCGAGACGGTGACCGCCCGACTCTAATCCGGGGTCACACCGCGGATCCGGCACGGGCGGGAACAGCCACCGCCCTCCGGTGGTTGTGTCTCGGGTCCGCCGCGGCGCACCGCGGCGATCCAGCACCCGCACGACGGAAGGCATCCTCATGACCGCGACCGGACTCACCACCATCGGCTTCGTCGGCTCCGGCAACATCGGCGGGCAGCTCGCCCGGCTCGCCGTCAAGGCCGGTTACGACGTCGTCGTCAGCAACTCCCGGGGACCCGAGACGCTGTCCGGTCTGGTCGACGAGCTGGGCCCGCAGGCCCGCGCCGCGACCGCCGCCGAGGCCGCGGCCGCCGGTGACCTCGTCGTCGTCACCGTCCCGTTCAAGAACTACCGCGACGTCCCCGTCGAGCCGCTCGGCGGCAAGATCGTCATCGACACCAACAACTACTACTTCGAGCGGGACGGGCACATCGCCGAGCTCGACGAGGAGCGCACCACGGTGTCGCAGATGCTCCAGGAGCACCTGCCCACGTCGCGGGTGGTGAAGGTGTTCAACGGCATCCGCGCCGAGGAGCTGACCACCGACGGCACCCTCGCGCACACCCCGGACCGTCGCGCGCTCCCGGTCGCCGGGGACGACCTCGAGGCCAAGGCCCTGGTGACCACGCTGCTCGACGAGTTCGGCTTCGACGCGGTCGACGCCGGCCCGCTCGCCGAGAGCTGGCGGTTCGAGCGGGACCGCCCGGCCTACGGTCCCCGGATGACCGCCGCCGAGATCCCCGGCAAGCTCGCCGAGGCGACCCGCGGGGCCTGACCACCCGCGCGCCGGCCCGGGCCGCATGCCCGACGGCGGGAACGGCACCGGCTCGCGGCTACGCTCGTCGGCGGGGTACGGACGGCGCAGGACGAACAGGGGCGGGGCGGCGATGATCACGGTCGCGTACGGATCGGCCACCGACGTGGGACGGGTCCGTGAGGTCAACGAGGACGCCGTCGTCGCCGGCCACCCGGTGTTCGTGGTCGCCGACGGGATGGGCGGCTACGAGGCCGGTGACGTGGCCAGCCGACTCACCGTCGACCAGTTCGCCGACGGTGTCGGCCGCGACGACCTCGACCGCGGCTGGGTCGAGCGACGGATCGCCGCGGCCGCCGACGCGGTCCGGCCCACCGGCGGCGGCACCACCGTCACCGGCCTGGTCGCCACCGTCGCCGACGGCGCCCCGCACTGGCTGGTCTTCAACGTCGGCGACTCCCGGGTGTACCGGCGGACCGGCGACACCTGGGCCCAGGTGAGCGTCGACCACTCGCTCGTCCAGGAGATGGTCGACAGCGGCCTGCTCGCCCCCGAGGACGCGCGTTTCCACCCGGAACGCAACATCGTCACCCGGGCCATCGGCGCCGACGAGGACCCGCAGCCCGACTTCTGGTTGATCCCCGCCGTCGTCGGCGACCGGTTCCTGGTCTGCTCGGACGGCCTGACCGGGGAGGTCGGACCCGACGAACTCGCGACCCTGGCCTGCCGACCCGCCCGGCCCCAGGACGTCGCCGACGGCCTGGTCGCCGCGGCGGTCGCCGCCGGTGGCCGGGACAACGACATCGTCGTGGTCGTCGACGTGCTCGACGTCGACGCGGCGGTCGAGCTCGCCGCGGCCGAGGACCGCCCCACCAGTGAACTGCCGCGATCGGTGGAAGCGCCGACATCGGACACCCGCCCGTTCACCCCGTTGACCCCCCGCCGGTGACGGGACTCGTCTGATGCGCACCTTCGGCTGGGCGGCGGTGGTCTCCGCCGCCGCGCTGGTCGTCGCCTTCCTGTACGGCGGTCCCACCGCGCTGTTCTTCTGCGCGGTGCTGGGAGTCCTGGAGATCTCGTTGTCGTTCGACAACGCGGTCATCAACGCCACCGTGCTGGAACGGATGAACCCGTTCTGGCAGCGCATCTTCCTCACCGTCGGCATCGTCATCGCCGTCTTCGGCATGCGGCTGGTGTTCCCGCTGCTCATCGTCGCGAGCACCGCGAGACTCGGCCCCGTCGAAGCGATCCGGCTCGCCATGGACCAGCGGCCGGAGTCCGACCCGACCAGCTACGCGGCGCTGCTGAACGACGCGCACCCGCAGATCGCCGCGTTCGGCGGGATGTTCCTGCTGATGCTGTTCCTCGACTTCGTCTTCACCGAGCGCGACATCACCTGGCTGAGCTGGATCGAACGCCCGCTGGCCCGGATCGGCCGCCTGGACCAGCTGTCGGTCGTGGTGGCGGTGGCCGCGCTCATCGTGTGCGCCGAGACGCTCGCCACCGAGCCGGATGTCGTGCTGCTCGCCGGGATGCTCGGACTGGTCACCTATCTCGCGGTGAACGGACTGAGTGCGCTGTTCGAGCAGCCGGGATCCGACACCGACCCCGGGGAGGCCGGCGCGCGCCCGGCACCGGTGGTCGTCGTCGGCCGGGCGGCGTTCTTCCTGTTCCTGTACCTCGAGGTGCTGGACGCCTCGTTCTCCTTCGACGGCGTCATCGGCGCGTTCGCCATCACCTCCGACCCGATCCTCATCGCGCTCGGCCTCGGGCTCATCGGCGCGATGTTCGTCCGGGCGCTCACCGTCTTCTTCGTCCGGAACGGGACGCTCGCCGACTACGTGTACCTCGAGCACGGGGCGCACTGGGCCATCGGGGCGCTCGCGGTCATCCTGCTGCTGTCGTTCGGCATCGAGCTGGACGAGGTGTTCACCGGGCTGATCGGCGTCGTGCTGATCGCCGCGGCCTTCGCGTCCAGCGTGGTGCGGAACCGTCGCCGGACGCGGGACGTTCAACCGGCGTAGGGGCCTGACCGGTCCCGCACGCCACGACGAGCGGAGCACACATGGCCATCAACATGACCAAGGGGCAGAGCGTCTCGCTGACCAAGAGCGGCGGCGGCACCCTGACCAGCGTCAACCTCGTGCTGGGCTGGGAAGGTCTGACCAGGAAGGGTTTCTTCGGCTCGAAGAAGGTGTCGGTCGACCTGGACGCGAGCTGCCTGGTCTTCGACGGGCAGCGGCAACTCGTCGACCAGGTGTGGTTCCAGCAGCTGAGCAGCAAGGACGGGTCCATCCAGCACACCGGGGACGACCGCGCCGGAGGAGCCGGCGAGACGATCCGGGTGAACCTGGCCGCGCTCCCGCCCCAGGCGCAGTCGCTGGTGTTCACGGTCAACTCGTTCCTGGGCCAGGCGTTCACCCAGATCGAGACCGCGTCGGTGCAGCTGTTCGACGCCACGACCAACACCCCGCTGGCCGGCTACACCCTCGCCGGGTCCGGTGACCACACCGCGCTGGTGATGGCCAAGGTGACCCGGTCGGGCAACGGCTGGGCGATGACCGCCATCGGCACCCCGGCCCGCGGACGCACCTTCCACGAGATCCTGCCCGCGGTCACCCCGGCGCTGTAGCGCTCAGACCGCCTGGCAGGTCGGGCACCAGTAGAGCCGCCGGCCGCCGAACTCCTCCATGAGGATCTCGGTGTGGCAGATCCGGCAGGGCAGTCCGTGCCGGCGGTACACGTAATGGGCGTCGTCGCGGCGGACCGGGCCGGACGGTTTCTCCCGGTCCGCCGGAGCGGTGGTGACGATGCGACCGGCCCGGACCCCGGCCCGCATCAGCGTGATGAGGTCGGCCCACAGCGCCTGCCACTCGGACTCGGTGACGAGCTTGCCGGGCCGGTGCGGGTTGATCCGGTGGATGAACAGGATCTCGGCCCGGTAGACGTTGCCGACACCGGCCATCACCGCCTGGTCCATCAGCAGCAACCCGATCGGCTTCGCGCTGCGGGCGACCTTGGCGTACGAGGTGGCCCCGGCGTCCTTGGACTTGAGCGGGTCCTCGCCCAGCCGCGCCTGCAGCGCCTTCACCGCCTCCGCGGTCAGCACCTCCGACACGGTCGCCCCGCGCAGCTGGGCGTAGTGGTGCTCGTCCCAGATCCGCAGCCGCACCTGTCCGACGACCTCCGGCAGCGGCAGCGGCCCGCTGACCCACTTGCCGTACAGCCCCAGGTGCACGTGCAGCCACAGGTCGAAGCGCGGTGGGCCGCCGTCGAACGGCCGGATCCGGTGCAGCGAATGCTTGCCGAACGCCTGCACGCCGACGAGCCGCCCGCCGTCGAGCATCTCGGCGCCCTCGGCGAACTTCCCCTGCGGGCTGTCCACGTGCAGCACGCTGCCCTTGAACAGCCGCTGGTGCTCGCGGGCGAGCCGCAGGATGGTGTGGCCTTCGGGCATCCGGGGGTCCTGTCTGGTTCAGGGGTCTCGGTGCGGTCGCCGGCGATGCGCGACCACCCGACCAGTCATACCCGTCCCGTGGCGTCGGCCGTCGGTCGCGGGCACGGCGACCCCGTAGCGTTCCCGGTGCCGTCCCCGCATCTCCGGAGGTCCCGATGTCCGCAGCGCCGTTCCTCGCCGCCCCCACCCCCGCCGAGGCGTCCGCCGCGCACGACGCGCTGGTCCCCGCCGACGAGGAGACTTTCGGCGAGATCCAGTACGTCCTGGACGCCTGGGAGGACCTGCAGGGTGTCGCCAACGTGCTCCTGCACCCCGACCTGGTCGCCGCTCCGTTGCGCGTGCCGACACTGATCCGGGGTCTCGAGGACGAGGGCTACCTGCAGGTGGCCGCGGCGGTCGGCGCCTCGCGCCTCCCCGCGCCGG
>JBQGEH010000452.1:0-1865 GCA_052039515.1 Nakamurella sp.
CCGCTCGCCGACGGGCACGCGCTGTCCGCGGTCCGGCTGGTGAGCCACTTCCTGCCGGCCACCATCCAGCGCCCGCAGGATCTGGACGCCCGGACCCAGATGGCGCAGGCCAGCCTGGAGGCCGGCCTGGCGTTCACCAACGCGATCCTGGGTGCCACCCACGCGATGAGCCATCAGGTCGGAGGTCTGCTCGACCTTCCGCACGGCGTCATCAACGGCATCCTGCTGCCGCACGTCATCCGCTACAACGCCCGGGCCATCCCCGAGCGCTTCCGGGATCTTGCCGCCGCGGTGGGGCTGCCGGTCGCCGATGCGCCGGCCGACGAGGTGGCTGAGCAGCTCTCGGCCTATGTCCGGCGACTGGGCGACGAGGTCGGAGTACCCAGTGGCCTCCGGGCGATCGGGGTCCACGACGACGACATCGCCCGGCTCGCCCGATCGACCATGCAGGATGCGTGCCTGACCACCAACCCGCGGAGCGCCGACGCGGTCGACATCGAGAACCTGTTCCGTGCGGCCCTCTGACGGTCACCGTCCATGACGGCGGGTCACCCGAGCGCCGAGCCACCGGATCTGGCCCTGCTGACCGGTATCCGCTCCGGAAAGCGTTCGTACTACCGGGAATTCGTCCGCTCCGACGAGCGGATGCAACGGACCGTGCGCGCACTGGATTCCATCTCGCGGGCCCTGGTGCGTACCGGGGAGGGGCCTCGCGCTCTGCTGGAGGAGGTCGCTCGGGCCGCCGGCAACCACCTGTCCGCTCCCTGGGTGGTGTTGGCGCTGTGCGACGGCACCCTGCTGCGGGCCCGCCCACGGGTCGTCGGCGTGGACCGGACGGGGCAGGCCCTGGAACGCCCGGACGGGCTACCCGTGGTCGCCGACGAAGTGGCCCGCATCCGGTCCGGCTCGGTACCACCCGCCGGGCCGGGCGACGCCCTGGTGCGCATCCCGATGACCCTCGAGGGGCAGCTGGTCGGCGGGCTGGTCGCCATCCACGACCTCCCGACCGCGCCGGAGCCCGGCGACATCTCCGTCCTGCGGGTGCTGGCCAACCAGGCAGCCGTCGCCCTGCACACCTCGGAGCAGTACCAGGCCGGTCTCGCGCTGCACCAGCGGGCCCAGCGGCTCTACGACGAGGCCACCGAGCAGAACCGCAACCTCACCGAGCGGACCCGGGAACTGCGGGCCACCGAACAGCGGCTGGTCGCCGCCCGCCAACGCGAGCTGCTGGACGCCGAGCGGCACCGCATCGCCCGGGAACTGCACGACAGCGTCAGCCAGTACGTCCTCAGCGCCGGGATGGCGGTGGAGATGGCCCGCGGTGACGCCGCCGGCCTCGGCCCGGCGGCGCGGGCCCTCGGCGCGCAACTCGACCGGGCCAAGGATCTGACCCAGCAGGCGATCCAGCAGCTGCGGGAGGCCATCTACGCCCTGCACCACGCCGCCAGCGGGGAGGACCCGGCGTCCCTGCCCGAGTTGCTGTCCGAACTGGCCGGTCAGTACCGGCCCCGGTTGCCCGTGCAGGTGCGGGTGGAAGGCGGGCCGCAGGTGTCCCTCGGGCCCCGGCCCGACCACGAACTGGTGCGGATCGCGGGGGAGGCCCTGTTCAACGTGGCCAACCACTCCGGCGCCACCCGGGCGGTGATCCGGCTGCGCTACCGGCCGGACCAGCTGCTGCTGGCCGTGGCCGACGACGGCAACGGTGACCCGGTGACCCTGAGCCGGCTGCTGCGGATCGAGCGCAACGCGGTCACCGACGGTCGGCACCGCGGGCTGGCCAACATGGCGACCCGGGCCGAGAAGGTCGGCGGCACCATCGCTTTCCGTCGCGCCCGGATCGGCGGCGTGCGGATCGAGGTCCGCAT
>JBQGEH010000453.1:0-3588 GCA_052039515.1 Nakamurella sp.
CACCGTCATCGGCAGCACTGTTCAACGAGGAGCAACCATGTCCGAGCACCCTCCGTCATCCGGCGGCGCCACCGGCGGCCGGGGTTACCACCCGCCGTCGCCGGAGACGACCGCGCACCACCCGGAGATGTTCCGGGAGGAGGAGCAGGGCTACCACAAGGGCCTCAAGTCGCGGCAGATCCAGATGATCGCCATCGGCGGGGCGATCGGCACCGGCCTGTTCCTCGGGGCGGGTGGCCGACTCAACCAGGCCGGCCCGGCCCTGGTCGTCATCTACGCGGTGTGCGGCTTCTTCGGCTTCCTGGTGCTGCGCGCGATGGGCGAGCTGGTGCTGCACCGGCCGTCGTCCGGCTCGTTCGTCTCCTACGCCCGGGAGTTCTTCGGCGAGAAGGCCGCGTTCACCGCCGGTTGGCTGTACTGGCTGAACTGGGCGATGACCTCCATCGTCGACGTCACCGCGGTCGCGCTGTACATGAAGTTCTTCGGTCAGTACTCGGAGTTCATCGACTCGGTGCCGCAGTGGATCTGGGCGCTGGCCGGGCTGTTCATCGTGCTCGGCCTGAACCTGGTGTCGGTCAAGGTGTTCGGCGAGCTCGAGTTCTGGTTCGCGCTGATCAAGGTGGCCGCGCTGGTCATCTTCCTGCTCGTCGGCACCTACTTCGTCATCTTCGGCACCCCGATCGACGGGCAGCAGGTCGGCTTCAGCCTGATCACCGACAACGGCGGCTGGCTGCCCAACGGGCTGCTCCCGGCGATCGTCATCATCCAGGGCGTGGTGTTCGCCTACGCCGCCATCGAACTCATCGGCACCACCGCGGGGGAGACGGAGAACCCGGCCAAGGTCATCCCCAAGGCGATCAACACCGTCATCTTCCGGATCGCCATCTTCTACGTCGGCTCGGTGCTGCTGCTGACGCTGCTGCTGCCCTACACCGCCTACAAGGCGGGGGAGTCGCCGTTCGTCACGTTCTTCTCCTCGATCAACGTCAGCGGCGTCGGCGTCATCATGAACCTGGTGGTGCTCACCGCGGCGCTCTCGTCGCTGAACGCCGGGCTGTACTCCACCGGCCGGATCCTGCACTCCATGTCCAAGGCCGGGTCGGCACCGAAGTACGCCGGCCGGATGAACAAGGCCGGGGTGCCCTACGGCGGCATCGCGATCACCGCGGTGGTCACCCTGCTCGGGGTCGGGTTGAACGCGATCGTCCCGGCCGAGGCGTTCGAGATCGTGCTCAACGTCGCGTCGCTGGGCATCCTGGCCAGCTGGGCCACCATCATGCTGTGCCAGCTGCGGCTGCAGAAGTGGTCGCAGCAGGGCCTGCTCGAACGGCCGTCGTTCCGGCTGTTCGGGGCGCCGTACACGTCGTACCTGACGCTCGCGTTCCTCGCCGCGGTGCTGGTGCTGATCGGCTTCGACTACCCGGTCGGCACCTTCACCGTGGCCTCGCTGGTGATCATCGTGCCGTGCCTGGTGCTCGGCTGGTTCGCCTGCCGGGAGCGCATCACCGCGATCGCCGAGGAGCGGTCCGGCTTCACCGGCACGTTCCCGGTGGTGGCGAGCCGGCCGCTGGCCGACAGGGAGAAGCTGCGCAAGCGCGACCGCTCCTGACCGGACGCGCCGACCGGCCCGCCGACCTCGCGGTCGGCGGGCCGTCGCGGTTTCCGGGTCGCTCCGGCGCGCGCCTCCGCATCAGGTGTGTGCGCCGCTCATCAGGTGCGCCACCGGCACAGCTGATGCAGGCGAGCACCAGGCTCCCCTGACACGCAGGAACCCCCGCCGACCGTGGGTCGACGGGGGTTCCGGGGTGCAGCGGTGAGCCGGGCTCAGTCGCGGTAGGACCGCTTGGCGGGGCCGGCGCCGGCGTCCTCGTAGTGCCGCTTGATGCGCAGCTCCCGGCCGGAGACGCGGGCGGCGCCGATCCGGGAGAACGCGGCCGGGGTCAGGTCGCTGATGATCTCGACGATGCTGTGGTTGTCGTAGATGTCGATGCGACCGAGGTCGCGGCCCTGCAGGCCACCCTCGGCGGTGATCGCACCGACGATCCCGGCCGGGCGCACCCCGTCGGCGTGACCGACGGCGATGCTGTAGCGCTTCCCGGACGGACGGCTCGAGTCGCGGCCGCCGCGGTCGGACGGACGGCGGTCCGAGCGCGGACGGTCGGAGCCGAAGCGGTCGCCCCGGTCGAACCGGCCACCCCGGTCGCGGTCGAAGCCGCGGCTCCCACGATCGCCGCGGTCACCCCGGTCCTCCCGCGGGCGCGGGCCGGAGACCAGCACCTCGGGCTCGGCGGTCTGCTTGCCGGTGTCCCCGGCGACCAGCGCGGCCAGCGCACCGGCGAGCTCGGCCACCGACAGCGGGCTGTCGGTCAGGAACGTCTCGATCGCGGTGCGGTAGGACTCGAGGTTGCCGGCCTCGGCGCGCGTCGCGGCCTTGGTCAGCACCTTGACGGCACGCTGCGCGGCGACCTCCGAGGCGGTCGGCAGGGTGATCTCGGTGAGCTTCTGCCGGGTCAGCTTCTCGATGACCCGCAGCCGACCGGTCTCCCGGGGGGTGAAGAAGGTCAGCGCCTCGCCGGTGCGGCCGGCCCGGCCGGTGCGGCCGATCCGGTGCACGTAGGTCTCCGGCTCGCCCGGGGCGTCGTAGTTGACGACCAGGTCGATGCGGTCGACGTCCAGGCCGCGGGCGGCGACGTCGGTGGCGACCAGCACGTCGAGCTGGCCGTTGCGCAGCCGCTCGACGATCCGCTCCCGCTCGCGCTGCGCGACGTCACCGCTGATGGTGGCGGCGGAGATGCCGCGGGCGATGAGCTCGGAGCCGACGTTCTCGGCGGCGTCCTTGGTGCGGGTGAAGACGATGGTCGCGTCGGCCGGGCTGATCTCGATGACGCGGGCCAGCGCCTCGGTCTTGCGGCTGAACGGCACGACCGCGTAGGTCTGCCGGACGTTCTCCACGGTGGAGGACTGGCGGCTGACCGCGATGTCGACCGGGTCGGTCATGTGCTGGTCGGCAACCCGCTTGATCGGCGGCGGCATGGTCGCCGAGAACAGCGCGGTCTG
This sequence comes from Nakamurella sp., assembly GCA_052039515.1. Lineage (GTDB taxonomy): Bacteria > Actinomycetota > Actinomycetes > Mycobacteriales > Nakamurellaceae > Nakamurella. The sequence goes on from JBQGEH010000453.1 coordinate 3,058, forward strand.
CCGGCCCCGGGTGGGGGCGTTCTCCAGGATGCGGTCGACGTCCTCGGCGAAGCCCATGCGCAGCATCTCGTCGGCCTCGTCGAGCACCAGGAAGCGCAGGTTGCCCAGCTTCAGGGTGCCGCGGTCGAGGTGGTCGATGATGCGGCCGGGGGTGCCGACGACGACCTGCACGCCGGACGCGAGCGCCTTGAGCTGCGGGACGAAGCTGGCGCCGCCGTAGACGGCGAGCACGCGGACCTGCGGCAGGTGCCTGGCCATCGCCTCGATGGCCTCGCTGACCTGCAGCGCGAGCTCGCGGGTCGGGGTCAGCACGAGCGCCTGGACGTCGCGGGACGACGGGTCCATGGCGGCCAGCAGTGGCAGGCCGAACGCGGCGGTCTTGCCGGTGCCGGTCTGGGCGACGCCGGTGATGTCGGAGCCGCCGAGCAGCGCCGGGATGGCCGCGGCCTGGATGGGCGACGGGGTGACGTAGCCGAGGTCGGCCACGGCCTTCATCAGCGCCTCGGGCAGGCCGAGGTCGGCGAAGGTCAG
>JBQGEH010000454.1:0-1982 GCA_052039515.1 Nakamurella sp.
TCTCCGTCGACGTGGCCGGGTTCAAGCGGCTGATGGACGAGCAGAAGGCCCGCGCCCGCGCCGACGCGAAGGCCCGCAAGGGCGGGTTCGCCGACCAGCACGTCTACCGCGAGCTGCTCGAGCTCGGGGCCACCGAGTTCACCGGGTACGACGAGCTCACCAGCGAGGGCACCGTCCGCGGCCTCATCGCCGACGGCGCGCGCATCCCGGTGGCGAAGGCGGGGGAGATCGTCGAGGTCGTGCTGGACCGCACCTCGCTGTACGCCGAGGCCGGTGGGCAGGACTCCGACGCCGGGCAGATCCTCGGCGCCGGTCTCGCCGCCGAGGTGCTGGACGTGCAGAAGATCGCCCGCAAGCTCTGGGTGCACCAGGTCCGCGTCACCGAGGGCGAGCTGACCGAGGGGGCGTCGGTGCTCACCGCGGTCGACGCCGCGCACCGCGCCCGCGCCAACCAGGCGCACTCGGCGACCCACCTGGTCAACGCCGCGCTGCGCGAGCTGCTCGGCCCGGACGCCCTGCAGGCCGGCTCGTACAACAAGCCCGGCTACCTGCGGCTCGACTTCACCTGGCACGGCGGTCTGTCCGCCGCCGCCAGGGCCGACATCGAGGCGGCCGCGAACCGGGCGATCACCGACAACCTGGCCGTCACCACGTCGCTGTCCACCGTCGCCGAAGCCAAGGCCCGCGGCGCGGTGGCGCTGTTCGGCGAGGTCTACGGCGACGTCGTCCGCGTCGTGGAGATCGGCGGCCCGTGGTCGCTCGAGCTCTGCGGCGGCACCCACGTGGCCCGCTCGTCGGAGGTCGGCAGCCTGGTGCTGCTCGGCGAGTCCAGCGTCGGCTCCGGGGTGCGCCGGGTGGAGAGCTACGTCGGCTTCGACGCGTTCAACCACCTGGCCGCCGAGCGGGCACTGCTGGAGAACCTGACCGGGCTGCTCAAGGTGCCGTCCAAGGAGCTCCCCGGCCGGGTCGCCGGTCTCGTCGAGCGGCTCAAGACGGCGGAGAAGGAGCTGGCCGCGATGCGCGCCGCCGCGGTGCTGTCGTCCGCGGGTTCGCTGGTCGACGGGGCGCAGCGGGTCGGCGAGGTGGACCTGGTGGCCGCAGCACTGCCGTCCGGCACCGGCGCCGGTGACCTGCGCGCGCTGGTCGGTGACGTCAAGGGACGCCTGGGTGGTCGGCCTGCGGTGATCGCCCTGTTCGGCGAGACCGACGGCACCGTGCCGTTCGTCGTCGCCGTCACTGACGCGGCCCTGGCCAGCGGGGTCAAGGCCGGCGACCTGGTGAAGTCGTTCCTCCCCGACATCGACGGCCGGGGCGGCGGCCGGCCCGAGCTGGCCCAGGGCTCCGGGACGAAGCCGACCGGTGTCGAGGCGGCGATCGCGTCACTGCGCGTCACCCTGGGTGGATCGAACGGGTGAGCTCGGTCTCAGACGCCACGCCGCCCACCCGCTCAGGCGTGCGGGTGGGTGTCGACGTCGGTAGCGTGCGGGTCGGCGTCGCGATCAGCGACCCGCACGGGATCCTGGCCACCCCGGTCGGGACCTTCCCCCGGGACGGCCGCTCGGTCGTCGTGCTGGACCGCATCGCGGCCCTGGTGGACGAGAACAACGTCGTGGAGGTCGTGGTGGGTCTGCCCCGCTCGCTCTCCGGCCGCGCCGGGCCCGCCGAGACGGCGGCGCGGGATTTCGCCCGCCGGTTGCAGCCACGCATCGCCGTTCCCATCACCTTCGTCGACGAGCGCTTCACGTCGGTGACGGCCAACCGGGTCCTCGCCGAGCGGGGCGTCCGGGGCCGCAAGGCCCGCTCGGTCGTCGACCAGGTCGCCGCCGTCCAGATCCTCCAGCAGCACCTGGACATCCTGCGGAGCCGGGGCGACTCGGGGTGAAGGACTCTCTCGGACTGTTCGGCCAGCCGGACGATCCGGACGGTCGCGGATCGGGGGGGACCGACCACACCGGTGAGTACGACATGGCGGAGCTGCGCGC
>JBQGEH010000455.1:0-1600 GCA_052039515.1 Nakamurella sp.
TGGTCGCGGCGGCCCCGTCGCTCCCGCCCTGACTCCAAGGTCGCCGGTGTGGCGGGCGGCCTCGCCCACCACCTCGGCGTCGATCCCGTCCTGTTCCGGGTCGGCTTCGTCGCGCTGACCATCCTCGGCGGCGTCGGCATCCTCGCCTATCTGGTGCTGTGGCTGCTGCTGCCCGCCGACGGGGACGAGGTGTCGGCCGGCGAGGCGCTGCTGGGTCGGGGCCGCTCGTCGGTGTCGCCGATCATGGCCGCCGCACTGGCCGTCCTGGTCGTCATCGGGATCCCGGCCACCTTCAACTGGGGCTTCCCGTTCTGGCCGGCGCTGGTCATCGGCGCGATCGCCTTCCACGTGGCGCGTCGGCAGCGACGTGGGCCGTTCCGGCCGGGCAGCGAGTGGGAACGCCGGATGCGCGCGACCGCCGACGACGTCGCCGCGAACCGGTGGGAGCACGCCGGAGCCCACCGGGACTCCCGCCCGGACGGCTGGGGCTCCTGGGGTGGCTGGGGCGGTGGCTGCGCCGGCCACGGTGGGCACGGCCGGACCCGTCGCGAGGCCACCGACACCCGGCCCGATCCGGCCGAGAGCCCGTTCGAGACCCCGGCGTTCTGGGACACCCCGGACGACACCGCCACCCGGCCGCAGCCGGCCGCGCCGCGGGACCCGTTCCGCAAGGAGCCTCCGTCCGACGAGCAGCAACGACCGGCCACCCCGCCGGCCTGGGACCCGCTGGGTGCGGCCCCGTTCGCCTGGGACCTGCCGGAGATCGACCTCGTCCCGAAGGCGCCGGTCGCCACCCGCACCGCGTCGCCGGTCATCGCCCGGGTCACCGGCGGAATCGCCCTGCTGGTGGTGGCGGTCGAGGTGCTCGGCATGCTGGCCGGCTGGTGGTCCCCGGCGTGGTCGGTGATCGCCGCCAGCGCCCTCACCGTCGTCGCCCTCGGTGTCCTCGCTCAAGCGCTCCGCGGCCGGACGCTGACCCTGATCGGCCAGGGCGTGTTCCTGTCCATCGTCACCGTGGTGCTCACGGTGGCCGGTTTCACCGGCAGCCCGACGTTCGGGGACCGGACCTGGACGCCGACCACCGTGGCCGAGCTGGAGCCGAGCTACGAGCTCAGTGCCGGTGACGCCACCCTGGACCTGACCGGTCTGACCGTGCCCGCGGGCGAGTCCGTCACCACCTCGGTGGATCTCGGCGCCGGCAACGCCCGGGTCGTGCTGCCGGCGAACGTCCCCGTCACCGTCACCTGCTCGAGCAACGCCGGACAGGTCGACTGCCTCGGCCGCACGGTCGACGGCCTGGACAACACCGTCGGACCGCTGACGACCGGTACCGCCGGCCGCACCGGGTCGCTCACCCTCGACGTCCACGTCGGCGCCGGTGACGTCACGGTGGAGGTGGCCCGATGAGCGCCCCGACCCCGACCCGCGGACGGGTCAGCCTCACCGGTGTCGTCCTGGCCCTGGTGTTCCTGGCCGTGGCCTCGGTGGGGTTCACCGGCAACCCGTTCTGGCTGCTCGACGAGGCCACCAAGTGGATCATCGCCGGCGCCCTCGCGCTGATCGGCATCGGTCTGGTCGCGAGCACCCTGCCGGCCCGGCG
>JBQGEH010000456.1:0-3277 GCA_052039515.1 Nakamurella sp.
CTCGTCCTCGCGTCCAACATCGTCGTGTCCGCACCGGACGCCAACCGCATCCAGGACCGGCTCGCCGCGCTGGACTTCCTGGCCGTGTCCGACATCTTCCTCTCCGAGACCGCGGCGCTGGCCGACGTCGTCCTCCCCACCGCCCAGTGGGCCGAGGAGGAGGGCACCATGACCAACCTGGAAGGCCGTGTGCTGCACCGGGTCCGGGCGCTACCGCCGCCGACGGGAGTGCTCACCGACCTGGAACTGCTCGCCGAGCTCGCCGACCGGCTCGGCCGCGGCGCGTCCTTCAGCCGCGACCCGCGCACGGTGTTCGACGAACTCCGCCGGGCGTCCGCGGGCGGCATCGCCGACTACGCCGGCATCACCTGGGACCGCATCGACGACGAGCAGGGCGTCTTCTGGCCCTGCCCGGACGAGACCCACCCCGGCACCCCACGCCTGTTCACCGAGACGTTCCCGACCGCGACCGGCCGCGCCGCCTTCCTCCCCGTCGACTACCGCCCGGTCAACGAACCGACCGACCTGCGCTACCCGTACCTGCTCACCACCGGACGGCTGGCCGCCCAGTACCAGAGCGGCACCCAGACCCGCCGGGTCCGTCAGCTCAGCCACGCCGACCCCGGTGTCACCCTGCACCCAGACCTCGCGCGGACCCTGCAGGTCGTCGCCGGGGACCTGGTCGAGATCGAGACCCGACGGGGCAGGGCCACGTTCCGGGCCGTCGTCGACGACACCATCCGCGCCGACACGATGTTCGTCCCGTTCCACTGGGGCGGCGTGTCGTCGGCGAACCTGCTGACCGACCCGGCGCTGGACCCGCACTCACGGATGCCCGCCTTCAAGGTGTGCGCCGCCACCGCCTCCCGGGTCGGCGGCGCGGACGACGACCACCTGCTCCGCGCCGCGGCCGTCGTCCCCGCCGCCGTCGGCGCCCGGCCCGCCGACCAGACCGGCGGCAGCGCCGCCCCCGTGCCCCACCGCCGCCGCACCACCCCTCGAAAGGACGTCCTCATGGCCTCCCAGCACCGTTTCCTGCAGGGCATCTACGCCTTCACCGGCACCGGCGTGGACAAGCCGGCGCCGCTGGCCGCCGACCTCGTCCGCCTCGTCCCCGACGGGATGGTCGCGCAGGCGCTGTACTTCCGTGGCGGCAACACCTCCGACGAACTGGTCACCGTCGTGCTCATGCGCGACGGCGTACCGATGCGCTACTTCCCGATCGGCGCCAAGAGCGACGTGCACGTCCCGCTGCGGGTCGTCGAGGACCTGGAAGGTGGTTCCGCCGTCGAGCTGTACCTGGCCGCCCCGCAGGGCCTGACCGGACACGTCGTCGTCGACCTGGGCCTGGTGGAGGTCTGATGACCAGCACCCTGGAACGGCCGGGGACGGCGGGCGGCGCGGGGGACACCCGGCGCCGGCTGGTCGTCGTCGGCAACGGCATGGCCGGTGCCCGCGCCGTCGAGGAGATCCTGCTCCGGGCGCGGGACATGTTCGCCGTCACCATGTTCGGCGACGAGCCGTACGGCAACTACAACCGCATCATGCTGTCCCACGTGCTGTCGGGTGAGGAGAGCGACCGCGACATCTTCCTCAACTCGCTGGCCTGGTACGAGGAGAACGGGATCACGCTGCACGCGGGCGTCCGGGTCACCCGGATCGACCGGCACGCGAAGCTGGTGTTCTCCGACGACGGGCGGATCACGCCCTACGACCAGCTGATCATCGCCACCGGCAGCAACTCGTTCATGCCCAGCATGGAGGGGCTGCGGATGGACGACGGGTCGCTGAAGCCGGGGGTGTTCGCCTTCCGCACCATCGACGACACCCGCAACATGATCGAGTACGCCACCCACGAACACCACACGCGGGCGGTCGTCATCGGCGGCGGGCTGCTCGGTCTGGAGGCCGCTCGCGGTCTGCAGGGCTACGGGCTGACCGTGGACGTCGTGCACGCCGGGCCGCATCTGATGAACGCGCAGGTCGGGCCGCAGGCCGGCGAGATCCTGCGGCAGAGCGTCGAGAAGCTCGGCATCTACGTGCACACCAGGGCCCGCACCACCGCGATCCTCGGCGAGGACCGGGTCGAGGGCATCTGGCTGCTCGAGAAGCCGCAGATCCCCTGCGACATGGTCGTCGTCGCCGCCGGTATCCGGCCCAACGTCGACCTTGCCGTCCGCAGCGGGTTCACCGTCGAACGCGCCATCGTCGTCGACGACCAGATGCGCACCATGGACAGCGACGACGTCTACGCGGTGGGGGAGTGTGTGCAGCACCGCGGTGAGGTCTACGGCCTGGTCGCGCCCCTCTGGGAACAGGCGGTCGTCCTCGCCGACCACATCACCGGCTCCGACCCGGACGCGGCCTACCACGGCTCGCGGACCGCGACCAAGCTCAAGGTCGCCGGTGTGGACGTCGCGTCGATGGGCCTGCAGGGCCCGGAACGCGACACCGACGAAGTACTCGTGTTCTCCGAGCCGAAGCGCGGTGTCTTCTAGTCCCTCGTCATCCGCGACGAGAAGCTGGTCGGGGCGACCGTTCTCGGCGACACCTCGAAGGTCGCCTTCCTCATGCAGGCGTTCGACCGCGGGCTGCCGCTGCCGGAGGAGCGGCTGGAGATGCTGTTCAACCTCGGCACCCCCGCCGCCGAGGCGAGTGTGGAGGAGCTCGCCGACGACGCCCAGGTCTGCAACTGCAACGGCGTCAGCAAGGCCGGCATCGTGCACGCCGTCGAAGGCGGCTGCACCACGGTCGCCGCGGTGATGGACAAGACCAGGGCCGGCAAGGGCTGCGGCTCGTGCAAGACGATGGTCTGCCAGATCGTCGAGTGGGCCGCCGGCGGTGCCGTGCAGGAGGACCCGTCGGCGAACTGGTACGTCCCCGGCATCCCGATGGACAAGCCGGCCCTGATGGCCGCCGTCCGGGACCGGGGTCTGCGGTCGGTGTCGTCGGTCTTCGCCGCACTCGCCCCCGGCGGCGCGGAGGACGCGAAATCCAAGATGGGCCTGGCGTCGCTGTTGAAGATGATGTGGGCTGACGAGTACATCGACGAGAAGGACGCGAAGTTCATCAACGACCGCGTCCACGCCAACATCCAGAAGGACGGCACCTTCTCCGTCGTCCCGCAGATGAAGGGCGGCGTGACCTCGGTCGAGCAGCTGCGCCGGATCGCCGACGTCGCCGAGAAGTACGACATCCCGATGATCAAGCTGACCGGCGGTCAGCGCATCGACCTGCTCGGCGTGCCCAAGGAGGACCTGCCGAAGGTCTGGAAGGA
>JBQGEH010000457.1:0-1914 GCA_052039515.1 Nakamurella sp.
CGCCGCACCGGATCCGGTCGACGTCGTCGCGGCCCGGGTCGCCGCCGGACTGCGCGCGACCAAGGTGGTGTTCACCGACGCCGGCGGCGGCTGGGGCGATCCGCCTCGCAGCTTCGCCGACCTGGCGGTCGCCGGAGCGGGGCTGACCGAGGCCCTGGCCGGTCGGGGCCTGGACCGTCTGCTGCCCGCGAGGGAGCAGGCGCTGTCGGGTGGGGCGTTCAGCGTCAACCTGTGTCGCGCCGAGGATCTCGACGCCGAGCTGTTCACCTTCGACGGCGCGGGCACGCTGTTCACCCGCGGCGGCTACGTGCAGGTCACCGATCTGCGGGTGGACGACCTGCCTGCGGTCGAGGCGCTGATCGCCCGCGGCGTCGCCGACGGCGTGCTGCGCCCCCGTGATCGTCGCCAGATCGCCGAGCTGGCCGCCCATGGTCTGGGCGCCCGGGTGATCCGGACCGGTCACTTGGCCGGTGTGGTCGGGTTGGAGCTCGAGCCGTACCGCGAGCACGGCGTGGCCGAGGTGTCGGGTCTGGTCACGGTGAGCCAGTTCGCCGGCTTCGGCGCCGGCGGCCTGCTGATCGACGGGCTCGTCCAGCGTGGTCGGCTGCTCGGCCTGTCGGCGGTGTTCGCCGTGACGGTCTCCGACCGGGCGGCGACCTTCTTCGTGCGGTGCGGTTTCGTCGAGGTGGCACAGGACCGGATCCCACCGACCAAGTGGGCCGGGTACGACGAGACCCGCCGTGAGCGGGCCCGGGCGTTCTGGCGTTCTCTCTGATCATCCTCCTGCGCGGTCCGATGTCGATCAGGCAGAGGACCGGTGACGCCCCGTCAGGGGCCTTGGGGGTCGGCCCAGCGTCACCGGTCCCCGACGCCTGCCGTCGCTGGGGGCCACCGCACGGGGACGAATTCCGTCCCCGGCGGGGAGTGAACGACGATCGGCGGTCAGGAACCGGTGGCGCCCCGTACGAGCGGTGAGCTCGACGCCACCGGTCCCCGACGATCAGGGCTGAGCGTGACGGCCCTGCGAGCAGGGCCGCCCCGACTCAGTCGGTGAGGCCGTGACGGCGGCGGGCCGCCGTCATCAGCAGGGCGGCGAGGGCCAGGAACAACGCGCCCAGGCCCAACCCGACGAGCTCCGCACCGGACGCGCCGGTGTGAGCCAGACCGCCGGAACGCTCGGAGCCGTTGCCGGCCCCGCCGCCCAGGGCCGGGCCCTCGACGCCGACGCCGCGGCCGTCCGTGGCGGACGTGCCGGAGGTGCCGGAGGTGCCGGTGCCGCCGGAACCGATCGGCGTGACACCGTCGGTGCCGCCCACGCCGGGATTGCCGTCGGTGCCCGAGCCAGGTCCGTTGTCACCGGGGCCGGGATCGGTCGGGTCGATCGGGTCGGTCGGGTCGGTCGGGTCGGTCGGGTCGGTCGGGTCGGTCGGATCGGTCGGGTCCGTGGGGTCGGTCGGGTCCGTGGGATCGGTCGGATCAGTGGGGTCCGTCGGATCGGTGCCGTCGCCGGCGGCGCCACAGGAGCCGCCGTTGATACGCAGGCAGACGTTGCCGTCCACCAGGTCCTCCACGCCGACGATCACGTCGGTCGCGATCGGCGGGATCAGACCGCCGATCGGTCCCGAGCCGCTGTCGGTGCCGTCACCAGACCCCGTGCAGCCGTCGGCGTTGATGAGGACGCAGGCGTCGACGGGGATGCCGACGACTTCGGCGTCGGCGTCGACGACACCCCGCACCAGCTCTCTCGTGCCGCGGTCGTCGTCGTCACGCCCGAGCAGGTCGACGTCGGCCTTGACGTCGGCCTTCGCGATCGGCTCGCGACTCGGCTCGGAGGTGGTCTCCTCGCGTCCGCCGAGGTCGACGTCGGCCTTGACGTCGGCCTTCGCGATCGGCTCGCGACTCGGCTCGGAGGTG
>JBQGEH010000458.1:0-2249 GCA_052039515.1 Nakamurella sp.
GGTGACCACCGTCGACGGCACCCCGGTCGACGGCACGGTCACCGCCGATGCCGCCGAGGGCGGCGGGGTCGTCTGGCGGCGCGCCGGGACGGTCGGGGTTGAGCTGATCCGACGCAGTGAACGCCTGGCCGTCCGGTTGCGCGACAGCGACGCACCCTCGCGCACCGGGTTCACCGGGGTGCCCGCCTACGAGGTCCGGCCGGAGTGGCTGGTGGACGCCGTCTTCCGTCCGGAGCCGCCGCACCAGATCGTCGTCGGCGCCGCGGCGGCCGGCCTCGCCCACGTGCAGACCGTGGTCGGCACCGTCGAGTTCGCAATCGACGGTGTGGGCCAGCGGCTGCGAGCCGTGGCCGCCGGAGAGGGCAGGGCGCAGCTGGTCTTCCACGATCCGACCAACGGGGCCGGTACGGCACCCTGGCGGACGCTGGTCATCGACATCGCCGACGGACCGGTCGTTCTCGACTTCAACCGGGCGGTCAACCCGCCGTTCGCGTTCTCCGACTTCGGAACCTGTCCGCGACCGGCCGAGGGCAACGTCGTCACCCGCCCGGTCACGGCCGGGGAGCGCGCACCGGTCCGGGCGGACGGGGCGTGAGCCGCACCGCGGTGGTGGCCGGCAACCTCAAGCCGGCCTCCCGCACGCTGACCGCCGCGCGGCTGCTCGCCGAACGTCTGACCGGGGCACCACCGGACGTCGAGGTCGACGTCGTCACGTTGGGCGCCGGGCTGCTGCGTTTCGGTGATCCCGCGGTCACGGCGGCGATCGAGGCCGTCCGCGGGTGCGACGTCCTCGTCGTCGCCTCGCCGACCTACAAGGCCACGTTCACCGGGGTGCTCAAGCTGTTCCTGGATCTCGTTCCGGCCCAGGGCCTCTCGGGGGTGACCGCGTTCCCGCTGATGCTCGGGGCGGGGCCGGCGCACGCACTGGCTCCGGAGTGGGCGCTCAAGCCGGTGCTGGTGGAGCTGGGGGCCACGTGCCCGGCGCCGGGGCTGTACCTGCTCGACGCGACCTCCGCCGACGCCGACGCGGGCGCCGCGTGGCTCGAGAACGCCCGCCGGCATCTGCCCGGCGACCGGGCCGCGGTTTAGCGGATGTCCCTGGCGCCGGGCTGGGCGGCGAGCGCGGACACCCCGGCGGGCAGCTCGCCGGCGTGGATCTGCTGCAGGGTGACGTGGTCCAGCACCTCGCGCAGGGCCGCCCGGGCCGCCACCCACACCTCGGTGAGGTGGACCGCGCACCCGTCGTAGACCAGGTCGTTGGGACGTTGTCCGCGCACCCCGATGAGCGGACCGTCGATCGCCCGCAGGATCTCCCCGACGGTGATCGCGGACGGGTCCCGGGCCAGCGAGAACCCGCCGGAGTTGCCGCGGTGGCCCTGGACCAGGTCGTGCCGGCGCAGCGTCGCCATGACGGTCTCGAGGAACTTGGCCGGCATCTCGTGGGCGGCGGCGACCGACTGCGCACTCACCGGCTGCGGCCAGGCGGCGGTCAGGTGCAGCATCGCCCGCACCGCGTAATCCGAACGGGCCGTGACGTGCATGGCGGTGGCAGGTCTCCCTCGGCGGCAGCGGTCGCCGGACCGGCGACGGGTGCGAGGGTACCGGCCCCCCGGCCCCGCACCCGGTTTCGGGGTGATCGTGGTCGCACACCGGCCGGAAGCACCCCGAAACCGGACCCGGGGGTGGGCTCAGGGAGCCGGCGGAGAGGTGACGGCGGAGAAGTGGGTGTAGCGGCGCAGGCCGAAGCCCAGCGAGCGGTACAGCCGGATGGCACCGACGTTGCTCCCGGCGGCGTGCATCAGCGCCACCGGTCGCCGCGGTCGCGGATCCCGGCGGCCACGGCCAGCACCAAGCGGGTGCCCAGACCCCGGCCGCGGAACGCGGGATCGGTGCACACCGCGCTGATCTCGGTCCAACCGTCGGGCTTGAGGCGCTCGCCGGCCATCGCGACGAGGGCCCCGTCGTGCCGCACGCCCAGGTAGCTGCCGAGCTCCACCGTCCGCGGCGCGAACGGCCCCGGCCGGGTGCGGGCGACCAGATCGAGCATCTCGGGCACGTCGGCTGGGCCGAGCGGCACCGCCTCCGCGAACGGGGCGGCGGCGACGGACACGTCCACCAGCTGCACCCCGCCGATCGACTCCTCGACCCGCCACCCCGGCCCCGGTCGCAGGCCGGACCCGGCCAGCAGCACCGTCGTCGACGGGCCGATCAGGGCGGCGAGGTCGGCCCAGGCGCCCGGGTCGGTGACG
>JBQGEH010000459.1:0-14993 GCA_052039515.1 Nakamurella sp.
TGCGTCGAGCCCCGCCTGCGGTCCCCGCGGCCCACGCCGCCGTATCGTGGGTGCGCCGCGGACCGCCCGGTCCCGGTCACCGGCCGCCCCCGCGCGGCGGCACCGTCGGGGGAGAGATGAGCCACACCGACGACCCCGGAACCGGCCCGGATCCCGCAGCGCCGGTCGACCGGCACGGCGAGGAGATCAGCCGGATGCGGGTCGCGCTGGCCCGGACCGCCCGCCGGCTCGCCCAGCAGATCCCCGACGTCGGCCTCACCCCCACCCAGCTGTCGGTGCTGGCGACGGTGGCCCGCGAAAAGGACATGCCGCTCGCCGAGCTCGCCGACTTCGAGGGCCTCAACCCGTCGATGCTGTCCCGCGTGGTGGGCAAGCTGGAGGCGACGGGCCTGGTCCGCCGGTACGCCGACCCCGCCGACGGCCGGGTCGTGCACGTCGTCGTCACGCCGGAGGGCGCCACCCTGCAGCGCCAGATCAAGCAGGCCCGGACGGCGGTGTTCGCCGCCCACGTGGCCGCCCTGTCCCCGGCCCACCAGCAGCTCCTGGTGGACGTGGTGCCGGCGCTGGAGGAGCTCGCCGAACACCTGCGGGCGGTCGCGGTGCCGGTGCGGCCCATCACCCGGCCCGGCCGGGGCGCCCGCGCGACGGCCGGAGGGCCGCCCCCCGGCGACTAGGCTGTCTGCTGCCGACCCCCCACCTTCAGGAGTGTTGCTGTGGCGCGCGTAGCCGTCGACGTCGTGATCAAGCCGGAGATCCTCGACCCCCAGGGCAAGGCCATCACCGGCGCCCTCGGCCGCTCGGGCCACCCCGGGGTGACCTCCGTCCGGCAGGGCAAGCACTTCGAGCTCGAGGTCGACGACTCCGTCACCGACGAGGAGCTCGACCACCTCGCCGCGACGCTGCTGGCCAACCCGGTCATCGAGCTGTGGACGATCCGCCGGGTGGCCGAGGAGTCGGCGTGACCGACGCGGCCGGCGCCCGGATCGGCGTCATCACCTTCCCGGGCACGCTCGACGACGTCGACGCCGCCCGTGCGGTCCGCTACGCCGGTGCCGAGGCGGTGCCGCTGTGGCACGCCGACGACGCGCTGCCGACACTGGACGCGGTCATCGTCCCCGGCGGCTTCTCCTACGGCGACTACCTCCGGGCCGGCGCCATCTCCGCGCACGCCCCGGTGATGCGCGCGGTGGTCGACGCCGCCCGCGGCGGGCTGCCGGTGCTGGGTATCTGCAACGGCTTCCAGATCCTCGCCGAGGCGCACCTGCTGCCCGGCGTGGTCATGCGCAACCAGGGGCTGCGGTTCCTCTGCCGCGACCAGTGGTTGCGGGTGGAGAACAACGAGACCCTGTGGACCTCGCGCTACGAGCCCGGCGCGGAGATCCTCGTGCCGATGAAGAACGCCGAGGGCCGCTACGTCGCCGACCCGGCCGTGCTGGCCGAGCTGGAGGCCGAGAACCGCGTGCTGATGCGCTACGTGGGTGACGGCCCGACCCAGGGCAACCCGAACGGCTCGCTCAACGACATCGCCGGCATCTGTTCCGCCGACGGCCGGGTCGCCGCCCTGATGCCGCACCCCGAACACGCCATCGACCCGCTGACCGGGCCCACCGACGACGGGCTGGGCATGTTCCTGTCCCTCGTCGACGCGGTGACCTCGGTCGCCACCTCCGTGAAGGTCTGACGCATGCCGATCGACACCGTCTCGCTGGCCGCCGACACCGCCGACCAGGAGCAGCCCTACCGGGAGCTGGGCCTCAAGGACGACGAGTACGCCTCCATCAAGGAGATCCTCGGCCGTCGGCCCACCGACGCCGAGCTCGCGATGTACTCGGTGATGTGGTCCGAGCACTGCTCCTACAAGTCGTCCAAGGTGCACCTGTCCTACTTCGGGAAGACCACCACCGACGAGATGCGCTCGGTGATGCTCGCCGGGATCGGTGAGAACGCCGGCGTGGTCGACGTCGGTGACGGCTGGGCGGTCACCTTCAAGGTCGAGTCGCACAACCACCCGTCGTACGTGGAGCCCTACCAGGGCGCGGCCACCGGCGTCGGCGGCATCGTCCGCGACATCCTGGCCATGGGCGCCCGGCCGGTCGCGGTGATGGATCAACTGCGCTTCGGGCCGGCCGACGCCCCCGACACCGCACGGGTGCTGCCCGGCATCGTGTCCGGGGTCGGCGGCTACGGCAACTCGCTGGGCCTGCCCAACATCGGCGGGGAGGTGTTCTTCGACGCCTCCTTCGCCGGGAACCCGCTGGTCAACGCGGCCTGCATCGGGGTGCTGCGGGCGGCGGACATGTACACCGCGCACGCCTCCGGCACCGGCAACAAGGTCGTCCTGTACGGCTCGCGGACGGGTCTGGACGGGATCGGCGGCGTGTCCGTGCTGGCCTCGGACACCTTCGCCGGGGACGGCTCGGCCGGTGCCGGCAGCAACTCCCGCCGCAAGCTGCCCAGCGTCCAGGTGGGCGACCCGTTCGCCGAGAAGGTGCTCATCGAGTGCACGCTCGAGGCCTACGCGGCCGACCTGGTGGTCGGCATCCAGGACCTCGGCGGCGCCGGGCTGTCCTGCGCCACCAGCGAACTCGCCTCCGCCGGCGACGGCGGCATGCACATCGAGCTGGACCGGGTGCCGCTGCGCGCCGAGGGCATGACCCCGGCCGAGATCCTCTCCAGCGAGTCGCAGGAGCGGATGTGCGCGGTCGTCACCCCGGACAAGGTCGACGCCTTCCTCGCGGTCTGCGCGAAGTGGGACGTGCAGGCCGACGTCATCGGTGAGGTCACCGACACCGGACGGCTGGTCATCACCTTCCACGGCGAGACCGTCGTCGATGTGCCGCCGCGGACGGTGGCCCACGACGGCCCGGTCTACCACCGGCCCGTCGAGCGGCCCGCGTCGCAGGACGCCCTGGTCGCGGGTTCCACCGCGGACCTGGCCCGGCCGCAGACCGCAGCCGAGTTGCGCCAGCTGATCCTGACGATGATCGCCTCGCCGAACCTGTGCTCGCGGGGCTGGGTCACCGACCAGTACGACCGCTACGTCCGGGGCAACACCGTGCTCGCGCAGCCGGCCGACGCGGGCATCGTCCGGGTGTCGGACGACTCGCCGCTGGGCGTGGCCATGGCCACCGACTGCAACTCGCGGTTCACCGCGCTGGACCCCAACACCGGAGCGCAGCTCGCGCTGGCCGAGGCGTACCGCAACGTCGTCACCACCGGCGCGAAGCCGGTCGCGGTGACCAACTGCCTCAACTTCGGCTCGCCCGAGGACCCGGGCGTCATGTGGCAGTTCGAGCAGGCCGTCCGCGGGCTGGCCGACGGCTGCGCGACGCTGGGCATCCCGGTCACCGGCGGCAACGTGAGCTTCTACAACCAGACCGGGACCACGGCGATCCTGCCGACCCCGGTGGTCGGCGTGCTCGGTGTCATCGACGACGTGCGTCGGCGCACGGTGACCGGCGTCGGACACGAGGCGGGGGAGACCCTGCTGCTGCTCGGCGAGACCCGGGACGAGCTGGACGGTTCCGAGTGGGCGCACGTGGTGCACGGACACCTCGGCGGCACGCCGCCGCGGGTGGACCTGGACGCGGAGCGCACGCTCGGCGAGATCCTCATCGCCGGCTCCCGGGACGGCATGGTGTCCGCCGCCCACGACCTGTCCGAGGGCGGTCTCGCGTCGGCGATCGTGGAGATGTGCCTGACCGGTGAGACCGGCGCCCGGCTGGTGCCGCCGGCGGACCTGGACCCGTTCGTCTTCCTGTTCTCCGAGTCCACCGCCCGGGTGCTGGTCGCGGTGCCGCGCACCGAGGAGCTGCGCTTCACCGAGATGTGCCAGGCCCGGCGCCAGCCGGTGCTGCGGGTCGGTGCGGTGCTGCCGGTCGGTCCCGACGAGGAGCCCACGCTGGAGATCCAGGACGTCGGCGAGTTCACGCTGGCCGAGCTGCGCGCGGCCTGGACCGGCACGCTGCCGGCCCTGTTCGGCTGAGGCCGCTGCCAGGTTTCGGGGTGATCGTGACCGCTGAGCGGGCAGATCCACCCCGAAACCGGCGGGGCCGCTCCTGATGCAGGCGTCCACCCGGCTCACCGTCGCCCTGCTGGCCGGCGGCATCGCCACCTTCTCCGAGCTCTACACCACCCAGGCGCTGCTGCCCGACCTCGCCGCCGCGTGGGCGGTGAGCGAGTCCGCCGCGGCGCTGACCGTCTCCGTCGCCACCGGCGCGCTGGCGGTGTCGGTGCTGCCCTGGGCCGCGGTCGCCGACCGGATCGGGCGGGCCCGGGCGATGCGGATCTCGGCCGTGGTCACCGCGGTCGTCGGACTGCTGCTGCCGCTGGCGCCGACCTTCGGCACGCTCCTGGTGCTCCGCGGGATCTCCGGGCTCGCCCTCGGCGCGCTGCCGGCACTGGCCATCGCGCACGTGGTGGAGCTCGACCGGGTCGGCCGGGCCGCCGCGGTGGGTGGCGTCTACGTCGCCGGCACCACCATCGGCGGGCTGGCCGGGCGGCTGGTGAGCGGGATCGTCGGTGGTGCCTTCGGCTGGCGGTGGGGGGTCGCCGTGACCGGCGTGATGGTCGCCCTCTCCGCGGCGGTGTTCGTCGTCTTGCTGCCGGCGGCCCACATCCGCCCGGCGCGGCCCGTCCCCGGCCGGATCCGGCTCGCCCTGACCTCGGACCGGACGGTGTGGGTGTTCTACCTGCAGGCGTTCCTGCTGATGGGCGGGTTCGTCACGATGTACAACCTGCTGGCGTTCCGGCTGGTGGCCCCGCCCTACCTGCTGTCCCCGACGCTGGTGAGCCTGCTGTTCGTGGTCTACCTGGTCGGGACGGTCGGTTCGTCCGCGGTCGGCCGGCTGGTCGCCCGGTGGGGGCGGCGGGCCGTGCTGGTCGCCGCCGGAGCGGCGATGAGCGCCGGGGCGGTGGTCACCCTGGCCGGACCGCTGTGGCTGGTGGTGGTCGGGCTGGTCCTCGTCACCTTCGGTTTCTTCGTCGCGCACGCGCTGGCCACGAGCTGGGCGGGGGAGCGCATCCCGGCGGCCCGGTCGCAGGCCACCGCGCTGTACTCGCTGGCCTACTACGCCGGCTCCAGCGTCGTCGGGTACGTCGGGGCCGCGGTGTACGTCCGGACCGGCTGGTGGGGCGCGGCCGGGTTGGTGGCCGTCCTCGCCGCGGCGGCTGCCGCGATCGCGGCCGCCGGCGCCCCGCGCACCCCCACGCCGGGGGTCAGTCCGGGCGGCCGGTGAACGCGAGCCGCGTCCCCAGCCCGATCATCACCACCCCGCTCGCCCCGCCCAGTCCCGCGATCCGCCGTGGCGAGCGGGCCAGCCAGGACCGGGCCGAACCGGCGGCCACCGCCCACACGCTGTCCAGGACCAGGGCGACGCCGAGGAACACCACCCCCAGCAGGAGCAGTTGCAGCGGCACCGCGCCCGCGTCCGGCCGGACGAACGGCGGCAGCGCGGCGGTGAAGAACACGATCGTCTTGGGGTTCGTCGCGCCGACCACGAACCCGTCGCGCCACACCCGGGCCGGTCGGGTCAGGGTCGGGGCCGACCCGGCGGTCAGTGCCAGCGCGTGCCGGTGCCGGACGGCCTGCACACCGAGGTACACCAGGTACGCGGCGCCGGCGAACTTCAGCACGGTGAAGACCAGGATCGACCGCTGGGCGACCGCACCGACGCCCAGCGCCACCGCCACCACCTGCAGCAGGGTGCCGGTCGCGTTGCCCAGCACGGTGGTCAGCGCCGCCCGGCGGCCCAGCGACAGCGCGCGGCCCACCACGAACAGCACGCTGGGACCGGGGACGGCGACGATGACGACGGCGAGGACGAGGAAGGCGGCGAGGTCGGGCACCGGACGACGGTAGCGGCGTCCCACCCGGTTCCACCAGGCGTTTCCGGTGGGTCAGCGCTCGCAGCTGCCCACCCGGCCGGCGCCGTCGGCGGGTTTCGCCGGGCCGGTGGCCCCGGACGTCGCACCGCCCAGCAGGGCGCCGACCGCCGCCACCGTCGCGGCGTTCCAGCGACGCCAGTCGCGCACCATGCCGTGGCCGGTGCCGGTCAGCACCGTCCGGCGCACGTCCACACCGGCGGTCAGCATCCGGGCCAGCAGCGGCCGGGTCGAGGGCTCCGGCACGATGCGGTCGCGGTCGCCGTGCACCAGCCGGACCCCGACGTCGCGCAGCTGGGCCAGCGGCTCGTCGGGCGGCAGCCACGCGGCCAGCCCGACGACGCCGACGACGCCCGGCTCGTCGGCGATCCGCAACGCCGTCCGCGCTCCCATCGAGTGTCCGACCAGCACGACGGGCCGGTCGGGGTGCCGCTCGCGCAGGGTGTGCACGGCCCAGCGGGCGTCGCGGACGGCGGTGAAGCCGGTGCCGTTCCAGCCGCGTACGGCCAGCTGCAGCCGGTACACCGCGAGATCGGGTCGGGCGGTCGCGACGGCGCGGGCGATCGGGCGCATCCGCAGCACGGCCAGCTGGCCGGCGAACACCTCCGCCTGGCTCTGCGAGCGTCCGCCGTGCATCACCAGGCACACCGCCGTGACCCCGCCCGGACACGCCCGCACCGACCGCATCCCGATCAGGTGCGCATGGTCCGGCGAGGTCCGGGAGAACGTCACGGGAGCTCTTCGGAGCCGACGACGGCCCGGATGGGAGCGGTTCAGCGGTCCGGTTGGACCAGCAGCACGCCGGAGGTGCGGTCGTCGACCGGGGTGGCGGTGACCGAGATGGTGACGTCGCCGTCCGTCCAGGACGTGGACAGCATGCCGACGAAGCTGTCGTCGGTCTTGCGGGCGTAGCCGAGCCCGGTGACCACCCCGTCGAACCAGCTGCGCAGCGTGGGCAGGTCCTGCGGGGCGTCGAACAGCACCGACATCCCGGTGTCGTCGGTGGTGGACCAGGTGCCGGACGCACCGTCGGGCAGGGTGAGACCGGCCGGCCAGTCGGCCGGCAGTCCGGCGGACTGCAGGACCGGCCCCGAGGTCTGCTCGTCCGGCGCGATGTCGGTCCCCGGGGTGACCGCGCCGGACACCGGCTCGCCCAGCACCGTCCCCGACGGCCCGGTCGCGCAGCCGGCCAGGGAGAACATCAGGACGGCCGCTCCGCCGACCCCGCGGCGGAGCAGGCCGGGCGGCGGGCGGCGGGGCATGGCGGGGACTCCTTCCGGCGGGCGCGGCCCGGGACCGGTCGGCGGCTGCTCGGACACGATCGGGACCGGTCCAGTATCGCGCGTCGGGGGACGGGACCGTCGCTGCGGCCGCGGCTCGACACCGACGGGACGACACGCCGCCGCTACGGAGGTACTCCGTCCCCGGGCCGGTGACGCGCGGTGCACGGCCGGTCCGCGGTGACCGACCCGGACGGGCGACGTCGCGGTGCGGGTCAGGGGGCCGGCCGGTTCACCTCCGCGTCGTCCAGCACCGCGCCGATGGCGGCGGCGATCCGGGCGGCGGCGACCTCGTCCGGATACCGGGTGCGGGGCCAGAAGAAGCCGCGCAGCCCGTCGCCCTTGGTCCGGGGCACCACGTGCACGTGCAGGTGCGGGACGCTCTGGCTGACGATGTTGTTCATCGCCACGAAGCTGCCCTGCGCGCCCAGCGCCACCGGCAGCGCCGCCGACACCGCCCGGGCCCGGCCGAAGAGCGGCCCGACGAGGTCCACCGGCAGCTCGGCGAGCGTGACGTGGTGGCGGCGGGGGACGACGAGCACGTGCCCGGGGAACAGCGGCCGGGTGTCCAGGAAGGCCACGGTGTCGGCGTCGGCGTGCACCACGTGGGCCGGCTCGTCGCCGGCGACGATGCGGCAGAACAGGCAGTGGGGGTCGGCGGCGCCGGTGCTGGGATTCGTCACGGCGGTCACCCTGCCACCCGCCCCCGACGGTCCGGTCAGCGGCTGAGGTAGCGGATCGCGGCCAGCACCCGACGGTGGTCGTCACCGTCCAGGGCCAGTCCGAGGATGTCGTAGATGGCCGAGGCGTGCGCGACCACCGACTTCTCCGAGATGGTCAGCCGGCGGGCGATCGCCGCGTTGGTGCGGCCCTCGGCGATGAGTCCGAGGACCTCGCGGCGGCGCGGACTGAGCCCGGCCAGCGGGTCGCTGTCCCGGCGGGGCCGGGTCATCATGGCCGCCACGACCTCCGGGTCCAGCGCGGTGCCGCCCGCCGCGACCCGCTGCAGCGCCTGCACGAAGGCGTCGACGTCCAGCACCCGCTGCTTGAGCAGGTAGCCGACCCCGTCCGGGCGGTCGCCGAGGAGCTCGACCGCGTACCGCTGCTCGACGTGCTGCGACAGCACCACCACCGCGGTGGCGGGCAGGTCGCGCCGGATCCGGACCGCGGCGCGCAGCCCGTCGTCGGTGTGCGTCGGGGGCATCCGGATGTCGGTCAGCACCAGGTCGGGCCGGACCGCGCGCGCCTGGGCGAGCAGGCCGTCGGCGTCGCCGGCGGTCGCCACCACCTGCATCCCGGCCTGGCCGAGCAGCACCTCGAGACCGGCCCGCAGCAGGGCCTCGTCCTCACCCATCACGACCCGCACGGCATCTCCACGATCACCCTGGTGCCCGTCCCCGGGGCACTGTCCACGGCCAGGGTGCCGCGCAGCGCGGTCACCCGGTCGGCGATACCGGGCAGGCCGAGTCCCCGGCCGGGCCGGGCCCCGCCCACCCCGTCGTCGGCGATCTCCAGCCGCCGCGTCCCCCCGTGGCGGCGCACCCGCACCGTCGCGGCGTCGGCGGCGGCGTGCTTGACCACGTTGGCCAGCGCTTCGGACACCACGTGGTAGGCGGTGGTCTCCACCGCGGACGGGAGTCGGGTGTCCTCGGTGTCGTCGACCTCGAGCACGGTCGGCACCGGGCAGCGGTCGGCCATCGCGGCCAGCGCGGCGGCCAGGCCGCGCTCGATGAGCAGCGCCGGCATCACGCCCTGGACGAGGCTGCGCAACTCGGTGAGCGCCTCGTCCAGCCCGGACCGCACCTGGTCGACGGCCGGATCCCCGCGCAGGTCGGGACGGGCGGCGACGGTCCCGAGGTGCATGCCGAGCAGCACGAGCCGGCTCTGCAGCCGGTCGTGCAGGTCCTGGGCGAGCCGGCGGCGTTCCCGGTCCCCGGCCTGCAGCAGCCGGGTGCGGGAGTCCAGCAGCTCGTCGCGGGTGGCCAGCAGCTGGGTGGTGAGCTGCTGATGGCCCAGGGCCATCGCCGCGACCCGGCCGACCGCCAGCACCTCCTCCGGGTCACGGATGAGCTCCGCGTCGTAGCGGATGGCGGCGATCTCCCGGTCGCCCACCGCGACGGGCGCCCGCCGGGCGTGCGGGTCGTCCGGGCCGCTGGTCCGGGTGCCGTCGGCCTCGGCCCAGTACCCGGGCTGGCCGTTGCCCGGTTCGACGCGGTACAGCAGCGTCGCCGACGGGTCACCCAGCGCGCGGGCGACCGCGCCGCCCAGATCGCGGTGGCCGGGGCCGTGGCGCCCGAGCCAGGCGCCCAGCTCCTCGAGCTCGGCGGTACGGGCGAACCCGCCGCGCAGGGTCGCGGCGATGAACGCCACCGGCACCCCGGCGAGCACCGAGATCTGCACCACCGGAACGGCCAGCGGCGGCAGCTCGACCAGCCGGGCCAGCAGGTTCTTGCTGGCGGTCACCCCGACGATGGCGAAGACGCCGAACAGGTACAGCGGGCCCAGCACCCGGCGGCGGCCGCGGGCGGCCAGCAGCCGCCGCAGCAGCACCACCGAGGTCACCGCGATGAGCACGGCGACCGTGACGGCCTGCACCCGCTGGCCGGTCGCGGCCAGGTCCGGCCGGTCGGCGACGCGCAGTGGGGTCAGGTTGCCCTCCTCCGCGCCGAAGAGGTAGATCGGTGCCTGCAGGACGATCGTGGCGCCGTAGCCGGCGGCGACCAGGGCGTGCGCGAGGGGCCCGCGCAGCCGCCCGGACGGGAACGCCAGCAGCGCGTGCAGCACCAGCGCGATCGGCACCGTGGCCACGATCTGGCCGACAGCGACCAGCGGCGCGACGGCGGTGTTGTTCAGCCCGGCCGCCAGCCACACCAGACCGCCCGCGGTGAACAGCGGGCCCATCCGGTTCGCCGGTCGGCGCACCCAGGCCAGCGCCCCCACGACGGCGTAGACCACCCCGGTGGCGGGGAACATCAGCAGCACGGCGGTCGGCCCGCCCACCCCGACCAGCAGGGCCACCTCGACGGCGGTGAGCAGCCCGATCGCGGCGGCGCTGAGCCACAGCGCAGTGCGCAGCGTGCGGGAGCCCGCCGACCTGGCCAGCCCGCCGTCCCTCACCCGGCCATCGTGACAGAGACCGGACACGGGAGGATCCCGAACGGGTGGCGGCGCCGGAACCGCGGGACGACAGCGCAGCGCGACGGGTCGGTGGCCCGTCGTAATCTTACCCGGTGATGGCGAGACGGGCGGTGACCGCGGCGGAGGTGCGCGACGCGCTGGCGCAGCTCGCCGGGGGCGACCCCGCGGGCCCGGCCGCCCGGGACCTGGTCCGCACCACCCTGCGGTGGCTGGCCCAGCAGCACCCCGGGCACACCGTCGAGATCCGGGTGCCGCCGTTCGCCGCCGTCCAGGCCATCGAGGGTCCGCGGCACACCCGCGGTACCCCACCGAACGTCGTCGAGATGGACGCGGCGACCTGGCTCGACCTCGTCGCCGGCCGGCTGCGGTGGGCCGACGCGGTGGCGGGCGGCCGGGTCACCGCGAGTGGGCTGCGGGCCGACCTGGGTGCGCTGCTGCCGCTGGCCGCCCCGTGAGGCCGGCCCGGCCGCGGACGCCGGCCGAGCAGTTCCTGCTGGACTCCGGGTGCCCCGCCCTGGTGCCCGGCTACGTCAGCGCCCGCGGGGTGCTCCGGCGACCGGGGACGCTGCTGACCGCGTTCGCCGCGGCCGGGGTGCTGCTGGCCGCGACCCTGCTGCTCATCGAGGAGGAGGACGCCACCGCTCCCGCGCTGGTCTGGTGGGCGGTGCCGGTGCTGGCGGTGGTGCTCGCCCTGGTGGGCACCGCGTTCGGGGTGAACCGGGTGCTGCGGTTCTCCGTCCGGTGGTTCTTCCGGTCGGTCGTCACGGGGGAGAGCGGGGTGCTGCACGTGCTGCCGCTGCTGCTGGTGGCGATCACCTTCTTCTTCCTCAACAACGCCACTTGGCAGACCGCCGGTGAGCTCAGCGGGCTGCCGCTGGTGCTCACCGTCGCGCTGCTGCTCGCGCTGATCGTCGCGTTCCTGATGCGCCGTGGCCGGGCCGACGTGGAGGACTTCGCGGCGTTCGCCGACGCCGAGGAGGTGCGCGCGGCGCTGCCCGCCGCCCTGGTGCCGGACGGCCCGGTGCGCTACCGGCTGGCCCCGCTGCGCTGGCGGGAGCGGCTGAACCTGCTGCTGGTGGCGGTGTTCGGCAAGCTGATGGTCGCCTTCGTGGTGGGTCTGGCCATCACCGCGTTCTTCGTGCTGTTCGGGGTGTTGACGGTGGACGAGCCCACCGTGCGGTCCTGGATCGGCGTCCGGCCCCGGGTGCTGTGGCAGCCGGTCGTCGCCGGCCACTACTACACGCTGACCGCGGAGCACCTGCGGGTCGCGGTGTTCCTGGGGGCGTTCTCCGCGCTGTACTTCGTGGTCAGCTCGGCCAGCGACGAGCACCTGTCCCGCTCGCTGGACGCGGCCACCAACCGGCACCTGCGGACCTGTCTGGCGGTCCGGGCCGTCGTGCTGGACGCGCGACGTCCGGCGGGACACGACACCTCCGCCGGGACGGCCACCGACCCGGCCGCCGGCCCCCCGGTGTGAACCCGCCCACAACCGCCCGGATGTGAACGCCGTGTTACGTGCGTAGACGCCGGCCCGGGGTCTGTGACGCGTCCGCGTCCACCGGTCGGCCCGATGCCGGACCGTTACGATGGTCGGGTAGTCCCCGCCCACGCAAGGAGCCCTGACTCGTGGACCGACTCGCGGCGACCAGCCCCGATGTGCACCCGATCAGCCACCGCCCGGCGGGAGAGCCGCCGCTGGCCGGCCGCTCCCTCGGCATCGACGTGATCGACGAGGGCCCCAAGGAGGAGTGCGGCGTCTTCGGCGTCTGGGCCCCCGGCGAAGAGGTCGCCAAGCTCACCTACTACGGGCTGTACGCGCTGCAGCACCGCGGCCAGGAGGCGGCGGGCATCGCCGTCGCCGACGGTGCCGGCATCCTCGTCTTCAAGGACCTCGGCCTCGTCTCCCAGGTCTTCGACGAGCAGACGCTGTCGTCGCTGGTCGGGCACGTCGCCGTCGGGCACTGCCGGTACTCCACCACCGGCGGCAACAACTGGGAGAACGCGCAGCCCACCTACGCCACCACCGCCGTCGGCAGCGGTATCGCGCTGGGCCACAACGGCAACCTGGTCAACACCGCCGAGCTCGCGTCCCGGGCGGCGCTGCTGCCCGGTCGCTCCGCCCGCAACCGCTCCACCACCGACTCCGACGTCGTCACCCGGCTGCTCGCCGACCGTTCGGCCGACTCGTCGATCTTCACCGCCGCGATGGAGCTGTTCCCGTCGCTGCGCGGGGCGTTCAGCTTCGTGTTCTGCGACGAGCAGACCCTCTACGCCGCCCGCGACCCGCAGGGCATCCGCCCGCTGGTGCTGGGCCGGCTGGACCGCGGCTGGGTGGTCGCGTCCGAGACCGCGGCGCTGGACATCGTCGGCGCCTCCTTCGTCCGCGAGGTCGAGCCCGGCGAGCTGCTGGCCATCGACGGCGAGGGCCTGCGCAGCGAGCGGTTCGCCGTGCCCGACCCCAAGGGCTGTCTCTTCGAGTACGCCTACCTGGCCCGGCCGGACACCACCATCGCCGGCCGCGGCGTGCACGCCACCCGGGTCGAGGTCGGCCGTCGGCTGGCCATGGAGGCCCCGGTCGACGCGGACCTCGTCATCCCCACCCCGGAGTCCGGCACCCCGGCCGCCATCGGCTACGCCCAGCAGTCCGGCATCCCGTACGGCCAGGGGCTGGTCAAGAACGCCTACGTCGGGCGCACCTTCATCCAGCCGTCGCAGACCATCCGGCAGCTCGGCCTCCGGCTCAAGCTCAACCCGCTGCGCGACGTCATCCGCGGCAAGCGGCTGGTCGTGGTGGACGACTCCATCGTCCGCGGCAACACCCAGCGGGCGCTGGTCCGCATGCTGCGCGAGTCCGGGGCGCTGGAGGTCCACGTCCGGATCGCCGCGCCGCCGGTGCGCTGGCCCTGCTTCTACGGGATCGACTTCGCCTCGCGGACCGAGCTGATCGCCAACGCGAGCCCGGACGAGAGCGCCGTCGAGTCGGTGCGCGCCTTCATCGGCGCCGACACTCTCGGCTACGTCTCGCTCGAGTCGCTGGTGCAGGCGTCCGAGCAGCCGCGCAGTCGGCTGTGCACGGCCTGCTTCACCGGTGAGTACCCCATCGCCATCCCCGACCAGGTCGGCAAGCACGTCCTGGAAGGCATCGCCCGGGGGGTCGCCGCCGGCGAGCGCGCCGGGGTGCCGTCGGTGCAGGCGGCCAGCTACGGCGCAGAGGATGCACTGAACCGACCATGACCGAACACCACCCGCTGGGCTCCGGCGCGACCTACGCCGGCTCCGGCGTCTCCGTCGCGGCCGGCGAAGCCGCCGTCGACCTGATGCGCAAGCACACCGAGAAGACCTACCGGCCCGAGGTGCTGGGCGGCATCGGCGGTTTCGCCTCGCTGTTCAAGCTGCCGATGGGCAAGTACAAGGAGCCCGTCCTCGCCTCATCGTCGGACGGGGTCGGCACCAAGACCGCCATCGCGCAGGCCCTGGACGTGCACGACACCATCGGCATCGACCTGGTCGCGATGGTCGTCGACGACCTGGTGGCGTGCGGTGCCGAGCCGCTGTTCCTGCAGGACTACATCGCCTGCGGCGCGCTGGTCCCGGAGAAGATCGCCACCATCGTCGGCGGTATCGCCCATGGCTGCACCATGGCCGGCTGCGCGCTGGTCGGCGGCGAGACCGCCGAGCACCCGGGCCTGATGAACGTCGACGACTACGACCTGGCCGCCACCGCGGTCGGCATCGTCGAGATGGACGCCATCCTCGGCCCCGACCGGGTCCGGCCCGGGGACGCGGTGATCGCGCTGGGCTCGTCCGGGGTGCACGCCAACGGTTTCTCGATGGTCCGCAAGATCCTGCTGGAGATCCAGCGGCTGCCGCTGGAGGGCTACGTCGAGGAGTTCGGCCGGCCGCTGGGCATCGAGCTGCTCGAGCCGACCCGCATCTACGCGCTGGACTGCCTGGCCCTGGGGCGGGACACCGAGGTGCACGCCTACGCGCACATCACCGGCGGTGGCCTGGTCAACAACCTGGCGCGGGTCATCCCCCGCGGGGTGACCGCCCGGCTCGACCGGCGCAGCTGGCAGCCGCTGCCGGTCTTCGGGTACGTCGCCGGCCACGGCCGCGTCGAGCGGGCCGAGATGGAACTGGCGTTCAACATGGGCGTCGGCATGGTCGCGGTGGTCAAGGCCGAGGACGCCGATCGCGCGCAGGCCATCCTCACCGCCCGCCACGTGCCCAACTGGGTGCTGGGCACGGTCGAGGCCAGCGACGTCGACGCCCCGCGGGTCACCCTGGACGGCGACCACCCCCGCTTCTGACGCGGACCGGAAACCGACGAGCCGCCGTCCCGGTCGGGACGGCGTCTCGTGGGCGTCTCGGGGGGGTCCTAATAGGTACCGGGGGTCCGCCCGGTCGTGCCCTTGCCCTTGTCGGTGAACTTGCGGGCGAGGTCGGCGACCTTCTGCCGGTTCGCCGGGTCCGAGGCCATCTGCTTGGCCTTGGCGATCGTGCGCTGCCCCTGGGGGCTGCGCAGGAAGGCGGCGACGCCCCCCGCGGTGGCCAGCTTCTTCAGTGCTCCGAACATGGTGTGCTCCTCTCGGGGGTGGCGGTGAGGCCCCTGGTCAGGGCCCGCAAATGCGGCAGGGGCCCCGCGGCGCCGGCGGCGACCCCCCCCCCCCCCCGGGGGGCCGAGAGCGCCCC
>JBQGEH010000460.1:0-2502 GCA_052039515.1 Nakamurella sp.
GGTTCGCGACTGGCCCCCGAACTCGTCGAGGCCGGCCACGACGTCCGCGCCATGACCCGCCATCCCGACGACTACTCGGGCGCCGGGACCGCCGTCTTCGGCGACGTCAGCGACGCGTCCTCGTTGGGCCAGGCGTTGGACGGCGTCGACGCCGCGTACTACCTGGTGCATTCGCTGGACTCCGACGACTTCGTCGAGAAGGACGCCGAGGCGGCGAAGGCCTTCGGCCGGGCGGCCGCCGCGGCCGGGGTCCGGCAGATCATCTACCTGGGTGGCCTCGGCAAGGTCGAGGACCATCTGTCCGACCACCAGCGGTCCCGCCGCGAGGTCGAGAAGTACCTGGGCGAGGGCGGGGTGCCGGTGACGGTCCTGCGGGCGGCCGTGGTGATCGGGCACGGCGGGATCTCCTGGGAGATGACGCGGCAGCTGGTCGATCACCTCCCGGCGATGGTGGCGCCGAAGTGGGTCAAGACGAAGACGCAGCCGGTGGCCCTGCGGGACGTCCTGCGCTACCTGGTCGGCGTGCTCGACAATCCCGCCGCGATCGGCAGGGTGTTCGAGATCGGCGGACCCGAGGTGCTCTGCTACGCCGACATGCTCAAGCGGGTCGCGGCGGTCAGCGGCAAGCGGGTGCCGCCGATCCTGCCGGTGCCGTTGCTCACCCCGCGACTGTCGTCGTTGTGGTTGTCGCTGGTCACCGACGTCGATCAGGCCACCGCCCGCAACCTCATCGACTCGATGAACAACGAGGTCGTGGTCACCGATCACAGCATTCTGGACGTCGTCCCCGGCGAACCGATGGGGTACGACGAGGCGGTGCGGGTCGCCTTGGCCGAGCGGGCAGCCGACCCCACTGTCCATCACGGGGACGACAAGGCCAGCGAGAGTGCCGCTGCGGCGGGTGGGTCCGCGCGGTGACGGCTGCGGGCACCGGCCCCTCGGAGACCGGCCCGGGCATCGATCCGGCGCCGGGCCGTCCGCTGCCCGCTGCCCGCCGTTTCGCCCGCCTGCGCTCCGTCGTCGACCCGCTGCTGGTCGATCGGGTGGACCGGGATCACCGGCAGACCGATGCCGCTTTCCGGCGGCGGCGCGTCGTCGCCGCCATCACCCTGGTGGTCGGTGGCACCCTACTCGGGACCTCGCTCAACGTGCCCCGCGAATCCGCCGCCTTCTATCCGTTGACCATCGCGTTGGCCGCGACCTGGGTGATCGGCGGTTTCGCGTCGGGTCCGCTGCACCTGGGGCGGATCCAGTTCCGCAACCAGCTCCGGCGGCCCATCATCACCCCGTTGCTGCTCGGACTCCTGCTGGGTCTGGTCTTCGTCGGCGGGGCGTTGATGGTGCGGGAGATCCCGTTGCTGCGCGGCGAGGTCGAGTCGATCCTCGACTTCGCCCGCTACCAGTGGCTGCCGGTCGTCGTGCTCATCACGTTCCTCAACGGGATCGCCGAGGAGATCTTCTTCCGCGGCGCGCTGTTCGCCGCCATCGGCAGCCGCCATCCGGTCGCCATCTCGACGGTGATCTACGCGGCCGCCACCATCACCACCCTGAACCCGATGCTGGTCTTCGCCGCGGTGCTGCTCGGGGTGGTCGTCGGCCTGGAGCGCCGGGCCAGCGGCGGGATTCTCAGCCCGATCATCACGCACTGCACCTGGTCGCTGACGATGCTGCTGGTGCTGCCGCCGCTGTTCAACGCGGTCTGACCACGCTCGGCCGTGTAGGCCGGACCCGGAGCCCGCAGCCCGCAGACAGAAAAGAGGCCCACAGCGGCGTGCTGCGGGCCTCTTTCGGCCGATCCGACGTCGGGCTTCAACGGCGGAAGGGCTGCGGGCGGAGGGTGATGGCGATCACGCGCTCCTGATGTCATTCTCGCGCTTTCCTCAGCAACTGTTACCGGCTGGCCGGAACTTTGAGAAGACGTGACCTAGCGTCACCCGATCAGGCTGTCCCCGGCCGTGCGCTCCCTCTTCGGTCACGGCCGTGCCCGGGTGGGGACGGCTGTCATCCGGTCTGCGTCGCCGGCGGTGAGCGGCGCCGCCCCGAGGCGGTCGTCGTCCACACCCTGACGATGGACGGCAGGAACGACGAAACCCGGGCCGACCGACTCCGCGGAGGAGCCGGCCGACCCGGGATCGGGTCGTCACAGGTGGACGGTCAGGTGCCTTCCCA
This sequence comes from Nakamurella sp., assembly GCA_052039515.1. Classification (GTDB taxonomy): domain Bacteria; phylum Actinomycetota; class Actinomycetes; order Mycobacteriales; family Nakamurellaceae; genus Nakamurella. The sequence goes on from JBQGEH010000460.1 coordinate 2,170, forward strand.
GGCCGCGGCCCAGGTCTTCGGCCCGACGATGCCGGACGGGTTGATGCCCTGCTTCGTCTGGAAGTCGACCACCGCGGTCTTGGTGTTCGGCCCGTAGAAGCCGGTGCCGATCAGGCCGTAGCCGCGGGTGGCCAGCTGCTTCTGGAAGCACTGCAGCTGGGCGTCGGTGTCGCCTTCGACGAACTGGCGTCCCGGCCAGGCCGGGGCCGTCGAAGAACCCAGGCTGCACGAGTCGGCCGTCGGCGGGCTGTACCCGCCGCCGCCTCCGCCGGAGGATCCCGATCCGCCGGCCGAGCCGCCGGATGCCGATCCCGACCAGGCCGCGGCCCACGT
>JBQGEH010000461.1:0-2747 GCA_052039515.1 Nakamurella sp.
ACCACCCGCACCGGCGTGACCGTGGACGACGTCGCCAAGCGGCTGGCCGACTACGGCTTCCACGCACCGACGATGTCGTTCCCGGTCGCCGGCACGTTGATGGTCGAGCCCACCGAGAGTGAGGACCTCGCTGAGATCGACCGCTTCGTGGACGCGATGATCGCCATCCGCGCCGAGATCGAGCGGGTCGCGACGGGCGAGTGGCCGGTCACCGACAACCCGCTGCGCGGCGCTCCGCACACCGCGGCGTCGCTGGTCGGGGAGTGGGACCACCCCTACAGCCGGACCGAGGCGGTCTTCCCGGCCGGGGTGAGCCCGGCGCACAAGTACTTCCCGCCGGTCCGACGGATCGACGGGGCGTTCGGCGACCGCAACCTGGTCTGCTCCTGCCCGCCCATCGAGGCCTACCAGTAGCCGCCGGGGGGCCGCCGACGTCGGTGGCCCCACTCGCCGGTCAGCCGGTGGTCGGGGCCGTCGAGGGGGTGCCGGTCGCGGTCGTGACACCGGTGCCGGTGTCCGGCAGCCCGAGGGCGGTGGCGAGCGCGGTCGCGACGGTCACGTCCGACGCCGGCAGCGCGGCCACCGCGACCGTCCGGTCGACACCGTCGGCGCTGGTCGCGGTGGTGTCCGGCACCCGCCAGCCCGCCTGCTGCAGCAGTGCCGCGGCCTGCGGCGACCGCAGGAAGTCCACGAAGCGGGCGGCGCCCTCGGTCTCGGTGATGTCGACCCAGTCGGCGGTGAGGGCGACGGCGGTCAGCTCGTCGCCGGCCGTCGGCCCGTCCGGCCGGATCACCGCCAGCGGTGTCGACCGGCCCGCGTTGAACGCGGCGACGGTGGCCTCCAGGGCCGGCACCGCGGTGAAGCTGGAGCCGCCCCGGGCGAGGTCGGCGAGCAGGTCGGCGGCGGTGCTGGACACCGCGGCGCGGCCGGCCACCGCCCCCAGGGCGTCCGACGCCGCGACCACCTGGTCGGCGGTCACCGCGGTGGCCCCGGACGCCACCATCGACTCCAGGGCGTAGCCGGTCGCCGGGTCCAGCCGGGGGTCACCCAGCGCGAGGCGCAGTCCGGCGCCGTCGGCCAGCGCCGGCGGGGTGCCGGCGGCCAGCGCCAGCAGCAGAGCGTTCCAGGACGGGAAGCTCGGCGGGGCGTTGCCGCCGGCGACCGCCAGCACGACCGGCGACGAGGCGAGGACGGTGTCGTTGTACCCGGCCACCAGGGCCGGATCGACCGCGGCGACCGCCGCCAGGTCGGCGGGGTTGTCGGGGATCCAGACGGCCGGCGGCGGTGTCGCCTGCCCGGACCAGCCTCGCGGCAACGCTCCCGCCACCTGGGTGGACGCGACCGTGCTGACCTCCGCGGTGAGGCAGGAGCCCCGGGCCTCCGGGTCGGTCGCGTTGAACGCCGCCGCGACCTGGGCGATCCCCGGGGCGGCCCCGCCCGCGGCGATGTCGATCCGGGTCTGGCCGGTGCACCGGGTGTCGACCACGCCGGACCCGGTGTCGCTGTTGACGAAGACCACCCAGCCGACGCCGGCGACCAGCGCCACGGCCAGCCCGACCACGGTCACGATCAGCCAGGTGGCCACGCCCCGCCGCCGGGAGTCGTCCCCGTGCCGCCCCATCCGGTCCCCTTTCCGCGACTGCCCACTCTAATGACGCCGCCCCCGACGGCCCGGCCGTGCGCGGTGACGGCGCCGGGCCTGGTCAGGGGCGTCCCTGATTTCGGGCGGGTGCACCCTGAGCGCGCTGGAAGCCGGGCGGCGGACCTGACACCATGGACCCCGATACGCCCGACGCGCCGCCCTGCGGCACCATGGAACGCGTGCACCATGGAGCTGCCGTGACGGCACGCGCCCGGGTGGCCGACGTCGGAGTGCAGAGCCGGCTGGGAACCGCAGGATCTCGAGAGGATGCGCACACATGGCGAACCCGTTTGTGAAGGGCTGGAAGTACCTGATGGCCCTGTTCTCGTCCAAGGTGGACGAGTACGCGGACCCGAAGGTGCAGATCCAGCAGGCCATCGAGGACGCCCAGCGCCAGCACGCCGCGCTGTCCCAGCAGGCCGCCGCGGTGATCGGCAACCAGCGCCAGCTGGAGATGAAGCTGACCCGGCAGATGGGTGAGGTCGAGCGGTTCCAGGCGTCGGCCCGGCAGGCCCTCAAGCTCGCCGACGACGCCCGCGCCAGGGGTGACGTCACCAAGGCCGCGGAGTACGAGCAGACCGCCACCGCCTTCGCCACCCAGCTGGTCGCCGCCGAGCAGCAGATGGAAGACCTCAAGGGCATGCACGACCAGGCGCTGCAGGGCGCCGAGCAGGCCAAGAAGGCCGTCGAGCAGAACGCCATGCAGCTGCAGTCGAAGCTGGCCGAGCGGACCAAGCTGCTCTCGCAGCTGGAGCAGGCCAAGATGCAGGAGCAGGTGTCGGCGTCGTTGAAGTCGATGTCGGAGCTGACCGCCCCGGGCAACACGCCGTCGCTGAACGAGATCCGCGACAAGATCGAGCGCCGCTACGCCAACGCGCTGGGCTCGGCCGAGCTCACCGCGAGCTCCGTCGAGGGCCGGATGAGGGCGGTCGAGAAGTCGACCATGGACATGGCCGGTGCGTCGCGGCTGGAGGCCATCCGCGCCCAGCTGCACCCGGAGCTGGCCGGTCAGCAGGCCCGCGCCATCGACCCGTCCGCGGTGAGCACCCCGTCCTTCGACAAGAACGTCCAGCAGCAGCCCAACACCACGGGCTGACGGTCAGGT
>JBQGEH010000462.1:0-9518 GCA_052039515.1 Nakamurella sp.
GCCCGGAGCGTGCGTCACGGTGCCGTAACACGGCGGACGCCGGTCCGGCACACGCGGCCGGGAGCATCGGAGCGGCCGATGACGCCGCCCGGTCGGAACCCACCGCCGGGCGCGCCGACCGTGGAGGAGCAGATGAGCACCGACGCCCGCCCCGCGGCCGGCCGGGACCGCCGGTGACGGGGTCGGCGGTGTCCGCGGAGCCGTCACGCCCGGTCGAGCCGCTGACCGGCTACACGATCGGCATCACCGCGGCCCGGCGGCGCGAGGAGTTCGGCGCCGCCCTGGAGCGGCGCGGCGCCACCGTGCGGTACGGCCCGGCGATCCGCATCGTGCCGCTGGTCGACGACGCCGACCTGCTCGCCGCGACGCGGGCCTGCATCGCCGAACCGCTGGACCTGGTGGTGGTCACCACCGCCATCGGCTACCGGGGGTGGATCGAGGCCGCCGACACCTGGGGACTGGGGGAGTCGCTGCTCGGCGCCCTGGGGTCGGCCACGGTGCTCGCCCGGGGCCCCAAGGTGCAGGGGGCCATCCGCGCGTCGGGACTGCGGGAGGAGTGGTCCCCGGACTCCGAGTCCTCCTCGGAGGTGCTGCGCCACCTGCTCGAGCACCACGAGCTGGCCGGCCGCCGGATTGCGGTGCAGCTGCACGGCGAGCCGGTGCCCGGGATGCTGGAGACGCTCGTCGCCGCCGGTGCGCACGTCATCGAGGTGCCGGTGTACCGCTGGGAGCCGCCGGTCGACGCCGGGCCGCTGCGGCGGCTCATCGCCGCGGTCGCCGACCGGGAGGTGCAGGCGGTCGCCTTCACCAGCGCCCCGGCGTCGCTGAACTTCCTGCGCACCGCGGACGCCGACGGGTCGGGGGAGGCCGTCCGGGCGGCGCTCTGCGCGGGTGACGTCGTCGCCGCCTGTGTCGGTGACGTGACGGCGGGACCGTTGGAGCGGGCGGGCATCCCGTACGTGCGGCCCGAGCGGTTCCGGCTCGGCGCGCTGGTCCGCGAGATCGTGGTGCAGGTGCCGGCCCGCACCGGGCACGTCGTGACGTTGACCGGCGGCACCCTCGACGTCCGCGGCCACGGCGCGGTACTGGACGGTCGGTGGATCCCGCTGCCGCCCGCCGGGGTGGCCGTCCTGCGGACGCTGGCGGCGCGGCCCGCCCAGGTCCACAGCCGGGGCGACCTGCTCGGTGCGTTGCCCGGCGACACCCGCGACGAACACGCCGTCGAGGTGGCGGTGGCCCGGTTGCGGACCGCGCTGGGCCGGCCGGACGTGATCCGCACGGTGGTCAAACGCGGCTACCGGCTCGACGTCCCGCCGGGCTGACCCGGCCCGAACGGGCCGGGCCCCGCTCAGAGCATCCGTTTGACCTCGAAACGTCCCATGTCCAGGACGCTCTCGAGTTCATCGGGCCCACACGGCTTGGCGTACAAGAAGCCCTGCGCCCGGTTGCAGCCCAGCGCGACGAGAGTGGCGGCAGCCAGCTCGGTCTCGACGCCCTCGGCGACGATGTCCAGGCCGAAGGATCCGGCCAGGCCGATGATCGAGCGGACCAGCGCGAGGTCGTCGGTGCTCACCCCGAGGTCGCGGACGAAGCCGCGGTCGATCTTGAGCACGTCCACCGGCAGCGACTTGAGCTGGGCCAGCGAGCTGTAGCCGGTGCCGAAGTCGTCGATGGCGACGCGGACGCCGATGGCCTTGAGGCCCCGCAGGGTGGCCAGCGCCTGCTCGGTGTCGCGCACGATCGCCTTCTCGGTGATCTCCAGCGTGAGGTACTGCCCGTCCAGATCGGCGTCGGCGAGGATCTGCGCGACGGTGGAGACGAAGTCGCGGGTGATCAGCTCGGCCGGGGTGACGTTGACGCTGAGCCCGATGGGCTCGCTGGAGGGGAACGCCCGGTGCCAGGCACGCAGCTGCCTGCACCCGGTCTCCAGCACCCAGCGACCGAGTTCGCCGGCCAGGTTGGTGGTCTCGATGACGTCGATGAACGACGCCGGCGGCAGCAGCCCCAGGTTCGGGTGCGGCCAGCGGACGAGCGCCTCGATGCCGGTGACCGCGCCGGTCACCATGTCGACCTCGGGCTGGTAGTGCAGCAGCAGCGACCCGGTCCGGATGGCGGTGACCAGGTGCAGCTCGATGTCGGTGCGGATCTCGTTCTGCCGGCGCATCTCGCCGGTGAACACGGCGATCTCGTTGCCGCCGCGGGACTTCGCCTGCAGCATCGCCTGGTCGGCCTGGTTCATCAGCTCCGACACGTTGGACACCCCGGGCTCACCGAGCGCCAGCCCGATGCTCACCGCGCGGCTGATCTCCTCGCCGCCGACCTGGACCGGCTCGTTGGCGACCCGGCGGAGCAGGTCGGCGTAGGCGGCCGCCTCGGCCTCCTCGGCCGGTCCCTCCATGATGGCGACGAACTCGTCGCCGCCCAGCCGGGCCAGCATGTGGTTGCCCGGCGCGGCGTTGGTCAGCCGGTGCGCCAGGGTGGCCAGGAACTGGTCGCCGGCGGCGTGGCCGAGGAAGCTGTTGAGCGCCTTGAGCCGGTCGACGTCGATGAAGATGACCGGGACCGGGCCGGGGGCACCGGCTTTCAGCCGGTCGGCCAGGTGGTCGGTCAGCGCGCGCCGGGTCGCCAGCCCGGTCAGGGCGTCGTGGTAGGCGAGGTAGCGCAGCCGCTCCTCGGCGGCCACCCGGGCCTGCAGCTGGGCGAGCAGGGCGGCCACCGCGCGCAGCGCGTTGATCTCCTCGGTCTCCCAGGCGCGGTCGCCGTACTTGATGAAGCCCAGCGTGCCGGTGGTGACCTCCCCGGTCATCAGCGGGACGGTGGCCAGCGAGACGCTGGGGATGCCCGACGCCTGGCGGACCCGGTCCTGGTACTCGTCGTTGTCCTGGGTGGGACGCACGATGAGCACCGAGTCCAGCGACTCCAGCGCGGCGAAGGTCGGCTCGGCGGTGGCGAAGAAGATGACGCCCAGCGGGTCCGGCACCGGGATCTCCGGCCGCGGCGGCCACTCGGCGACCAGGATGGTGGCGCCCAGGTCGTGGTCGTTGCGCCGCAGGAAGCTCAGGTCGACCTCGAAGTAGTCGACGAGCTGGTGCAGGAGCTGCTCCGAGGCCTCGTGGAGGGTGTCGGCGGTGACCCCCATGAGGTCGGTGGCCACCGAGGTGACGAGGTCGTCCAGGGTGAGCTTCACGGTCATGACTTTCGCCCGTTCTCTACGTCGTCGTTCAGGGACACCACCGGGGACTGCAACACCGCTGCGCGGTCCAGCCGCTGACTGCGCGCCGGGGCCGGCGGCGTGTCGTGACTGAGCCGCAGCACCAGCACGGGCGACTCCGCGGAGCCCCATCCCACGGTGGTGCCGAACTGCTGCTGGAGCTCGCCGAGTTCGTCGGCGAAGGGCGCCGACAGCGCGCGGCGCTCGGCGTCGTCGTGCGCGTACAGGAACACCGGTGACACCGGGTGCACCGCCAGTCCGTGCTGCTCGGCCCGGATCCACAGGTGCTCCAGCGCCATGCCGCCGCGGACGTAGTCGGCGGGCCGGTCGCCGTCGACGGTCAGCACCGCCACCGCGGAGCTCGCCCGGACGCGGTCGCGGGTGTTGTCACCCAGCGCCGCGCCGACCCCGCCGCCCCAGGAGGCGAGCTCGGCCATCACGTCCGCTCGTGCGGCCACCTCGAGCTTGGCCAGGTCCGCCGGGTCCATGCCCAGGGTGGCCACGTCGATCCCGTCGGCGGCGCGGTCCGCGGTCGGCCACCGCATCTCGCCCATCATCTGGCCGTGCAGCAGCGGGGTGAGGAACCGGACCCGGTCCGACGCGGCCAGCAGGTCGGCGAGCCGCTCCACCCGGGGGCGGTCGGTGACCAGGTGCAGGCGGGCGCCCATCGCGGCGACGCAGCCGTGCAGCGCGGCCGTGGTGGCCGGGTCGACCGGCCGCACCCGGCCGTCGGCGCGGGTGGTGATGCGGCGGACCATCGCCGGGTCCCGCTCGGCGAGCTCCGCGTCGCCACCCGCGGACAGTGACACGTTGACCACCGGGCCGCGGGCGTCGCCGGCCGGGAAGGCGGTGACGGTGGCCTTGCGGCCGTGCCGGGCGGCGGCGACCGTGGCGTTGAAGGCGGCGGCCCCGATGGCCACGTAGCTGCCCCGGAAGCCGACGTCCATCGCCGAGGTCCGGGACGGCTCGAGGTGGATGTCGAGCCCGCCGTCGTCGGTCGGCACCAGGGTCCAGGGCTGGATGTTGCCGCCGGAGGGCGCCAGCCGGGCGGCGTGCAGCACGGCGTCGTCCGCGGCGGGGGCGTCGACGGTGAGGTCCACCACCGGGGCGACCGCCGCGGCCGCCGCGCCGCCGGGGGCGGCACAGTCCGACGCACCCAGACCCGCGAGGGTGCGGTCGAGGTCGACGCGCACCCGTCCGGACGGCAGGTCCTGGCCGCGGCCGAAGCGCCGCACCGCGGCGGCCACCGTGGCGCCGCCGAGCTGCACGTCGCCCGCGAGCTGCGGCCAGGTGGACACGGTCCGGTCGATCTCGACCATCGACGCGGCCATCCGCGCCGACAGGTCGCCGGTCTGCAGGATGCGCATCACGTGCGGTGCCTTGTCCTCGGTGGACAGACCACGCAGCGTGTCCGCCGAGACCTCCCCGAGCAGACCGTGGAACAACGGGCGGGTCGGGTCCAGGTCATATCGCTCGACGTCGAACAGACCCCGGTCGGACGTTTCCATGAACACCGGGATCCGCCGTTTCCGGGCTTCCTCCCGAATGCGCAGTTTCATGTCCAGCGAATCGCATTCCTCGATGACCAGATCGAGGCCGTCGAAGAATTCGTCGATGCACTCCTCGGTCATTCCGTCGAGGAACAATTCGGTGGTGAGGTAGGGGTCGAGCTCGGCCACCCGGCGGGCGACGACGAGCGCCTTGTTGGTCCCCAGGTCGCACACCGAGGCCGGGATGCGGTTGAGGTTGGACAGCTCGATCGAGTCCAGATCGGCCAGCCGCAGGCTGCCGCACAGGCCCTCCTGGGCCAGCGTGTAGGCGATCGCGTGGCCGACGCTGAGACCGACGACGCCGATGCGCAGGGCGGCGAAGCGGTCCTGCTCCTCCTGGGTGATCTTGTTGCGGTTGCGGTCCAGCCGCAGCCGGCGGAACTCGGCGGCCGGCGGCACCGCGACGAGCGTGCGACGCCACGGGTACCAGGCCCAGGTCTGGCCGCCCGAGGTGTCGGCGACGACCGGGCGGACCTTGACCAGCTCGGCCCGCAGTCCGGCGCGCTCGTCGACCACGGTGACGTCGCGGCGGCGGCGCAACCGCCGCAGGGTGGCGGCGTCGGCTGGCACGGTGGCGTCCAGGACGACCGCGCGGGACGCCTGCGCGTCGACGGTGGTGGGGCGGCGGCGGAGTCTCATCACGCCACCGACGGCAGGGTCGTGGTGACGTGGTCGCGGCCGAACAGCAGGGCGGACTCCCTGGTCAGAGCGTCGTACTGGGCGGGGGAGACGGACTCGGCGACCCGCGTGCGGTCCCACCACAGCACCAGGGTGCGGTAGCGGTCGTCGGGGTAGGCCACGGCCGGGACGTCGGCGGCGACCACGCCGCCGCTGGTCTGCCAGCGGGTGACCGCGTGGGCCGCGGCGCTGCAGACGGCGTAGCGGGCCTGCAGCAGGTCCATCGCGTGCACGAAGGTGCGGGCGATCGCGGCGGTGAGCAGGCTGCGGTGGGCGGGTTCGTGACCGACCCAGGCCGCCTTGACCTCGATGACACCGGCCGGCAGGCGGTGGGCGAGCTGGGCGCGGATCTCGGCGGTGCCGGGGCGGCCGTCCCACTCGCGCAGCACCGACGCCTGGTCCGGCCGGGTCAGGCGGCCGACCATCCGGGCGCCGGCGACGACCCGTCCGTCGGCGGTGAGGGCGGCGACGAACAGGGCGGTGGAACGGCCGTCGCGGATGTCGGCGAGCTCCAGGGCGGACTCCACGCCGTGCCGGCGGTAGCTCTCGCGGGCGCCGTCGAGGTAGGCGGCCCACAGGTCCGGGCGGGCGTCGGGCGTGGCGATCACGAGAGTGTGACCGCTGGCCGGATCGAAGAATCCGGTGACCGCATCACCCGGCAGAACACGGCCGGAATCACCGGCCGTCGGGGCGGTCGGTGACGGGGAGAGGGTCGGGAAAGGCACCAGGCGAATCTATCGGAAATACGGCGGAATATGACGCTCCGTCGATGAGACCACCTGTATGGGCGCGAATCGGTTGACGGACAGTCACCTTGGTTGCGGACGGTGATGGGTCGTATCTGCCGTCCGGGCGACCCTCCGGCGGGCCTGTCGCAAGCGGTTGCAGAGCGTGCCGACGGCCCTGCGGGCGGGTCGTCGCCGCGGCCTGCAGCGGCGGCCGTTCGCGGCACCCCGACCACCACCGTCGGGCCCGGACGCCCCGGCGGACGGCCCGGGTGTGCTCCGTACTGTGGACGCATGACGAGGATCGTGGCGGTCACTCCGGTGCTGCCGGTACACGGGTACTCGCAGGAGCGCATCACCGAGGTCTTCGCCGAGATCTGCCTGCCACCCGGCGGCCGGCACGCCCTGCTGCACCGACTGCACGACAGCGCCAGGGTGACCCGCCGGCACCTGGCCCTGGAACTGGACGACTACCGCGGGCTGGACGACTTCGGCGCCGCCAACGACGCCTTCATCCGGGTCGGGACGGAGCTGGGCACCCGGGCGGTCGAGGGAGCACTCAAGGCGGCCGGGCTGGACCCGGGCGACGTCGACCTCATCGTGTCGACCACCGTGACCGGGGTGGCGGTGCCGTCCCTGGAGGCCCGGGTGGCGGCGAACCTGCACCTGCGGCCGGACGTCCGCCGGATCCCGATGCTGGGGCTGGGCTGCCTGGCCGGGGCCGCCGGGATCGCCCGGCTGCACGACTACCTCGAGGGGCACCCCGACCACGTCGCGGTGCTGATGGCGGTCGAGCTGTGCTCGCTGACGTTGCAGCGGCACGACGCGTCCACCGCGAACCTGGTCGCCAGCGGACTCTTCGGCGACGGTGCGGCCGCGGTGGTGGCCGTCGGCCGGGACCGGCGGCCACCGGCCGGGGTCGAGTGGCCGGCGCCGCGGGTCGTCGACTCGGTCAGCCACCTCTACCCCGACACCGAGCGGGCCATGGGCTGGGACATCAGCGCGGACGGTTTCAAGATCGTCCTCGGCGCCGAGGTGCCCGATCTGGTCGAGCAGTACCTGGGGGACGACGTGCGGACCTTCCTGGGTCGCCACGGCCTGGGCATCGACGACGTGGCGACCTGGGTGGCCCATCCGGGCGGTCCCAAGGTGATGCAGGCCGTGGAGTCCACCCTGGGCCTCCCCCCGGACGCGCTGGCCGTGAGCTGGCGGTCGCTGGCCGAGATCGGCAACCTGTCGTCGGCGTCGGTGCTGCACGTGCTGTCGGAGACGATGGCGGCCACCCCGCCCGGGTCCGGGGCGCCCGCCGTGCTGATGGCGATGGGGCCGGGTTTCTGCTCCGAGCTGGTGTTGCTGGAATGGTGACCGGATGAGCGCCGCCGGCTGGTTCACCGTCCTGATCGCGCTGGTCGGCGGAGAGCGGATCGCCGAGCTGGTGCTGTCCAAGCGCAACGCCGCGTGGAGCATGGCCCAGGGCGGCCGGGAGTACGGGCTGGGGCACTTCCCGCCCATGGTGGTGCTCCACACCGGCCTGCTGGTCGGCGCGCTCGTCGAGGTGTGGGTGGCCGACCGGCCGTTCCTGCCGTGGCTGGGCTGGCCGATGCTCGTCGTGGTGATCGCCGCGCAGGCCCTGCGCTGGTGGTGCATCGGCACGCTCGGCCGCCGCTGGAACACCCGGATCATCATCGTCCCCGGGTTGCCGCTGGTCGGCGGCGGACCGTACCGGTACCTGAAGCACCCGAACTACGTCGCGGTGGTCCTGGAGGGCGTCGCGCTTCCGCTGGTCGGCACCGCCTGGATCACCGCCCTCGTCTTCACCGTGCTCGACGCCGCCCTGCTGACGGTCCGGATCAGGGCCGAGGACCGGGCGCTGGCCCTGCTGCCCGGGGCGCCGGCAGCGGCCCGGTGATCGACCTGCTGGTCGCCGGCGGCGGACCGGCGGGGCTGGCCACCGCGTTGTACGCCGCCCGGGCCGGCCTCGACGTCACCGTCGTCGAACCCCGGACCGGGGACGTGGACAAGGCCTGCGGTGAGGGACTGATGCCGGGTGCGCTGGCGGCGCTGGCCGGTCTCGGCGTCGACCCGGCCGGCCACCCGATCCGCGGCATCCGTTACCTCGACGGGTCCCGCACCGCCGAGGCGCTCTTCCCGGCCGGGCCGGGCCGGGGGGTGCGCCGCACGGTGCTGCACGCCGCGCTCCGCGACGCCGTCGCCGCCGCGGGGGTGCCCATCGTGCCGGGCCGGGTCACCACCGTCACCCAGGACGGCGACCGGGTGCACGCCGCCGGGCTGACCGCCCGGTACCTGGCCGCCGCGGACGGTCTGCACTCGCCGGTACGGGCGGCGCTGGGGCTGGACCTGCCCGCCCGGGGGCCGCGTCGCTACGGCCTCCGGCGGCACTTCGCCGTGGCTCCCTGGACCGATCTGGTCGACGTGCACTGGACGGCCGACGCCGAGGCCTACGTCACCCCGGTCGCTCCCGACCTGGTCGGTGTGGCTGTGCTGGGCGGCCGGTCGGGCGGTTTCGGGGAGGCGCTGCGCGCGTTCCCGGCGCTGCTCGACCGGCTGCCCGCCGCGGCGGTCACCGGCACCCGCGGCGCCGGACCGCTGCGGCCGCGGGTCCGGGCCCGGGTGGCGGGGCGGGTGCTGCTGGTCGGGGACGCCGCCGGCTACGTCGACGCGCTGACCGGCGAGGGCATCGCGGTCTCGCTGGGGTGTGCCGCGGCGCTGGTGGACGCCGTCCGCGCGGACCGTCCCGGCGACTACGAGCGCACCTGGCGGCGGGCGTCGCGGCGGTACCGGTGGCTCACCGGCACGCTGCTGTGGACCCGCCGGCGTCCCGTCCTGGCCCGCGCCGTCGTGCCCGCCGCGGCGGCGCTGCCACCGGTCTTCCGCGCCGCGGTGGGGCAGCTCGCCCGGGGCTGACGGTCGTCGCGCGGTCCGGGTCAGCGCAGCCGCGACCCGGAGGCGACGAGGACGACGACGTCGACGGCCGCCACCGCCAACGTCAGCAGGAACGGCCACCGGCTCGCCGCCCGGACCAGCGCGATGCCGGCGGCGGCGACGGCCAGTCCGGACGCCACCACCAGCGCCACCCAGCCGAGCGGCCCCGGACCGCCGCCCGGCCCGAACACCACGCACAGCGTCGCCGCACCCAGCGCCACCGGGGCCAGCACCGCGGTCCGCACCCGGCCGAGCCGGTGCGGGAAGCCGCGCACCCCGGTGGCCGCGTCGTCCCCGAGGTCCGGCAGCACGTTGGCCAGGTGCGCGCCGAACCCCAGCAGCGCACCGGCGGCGATCGCCCAGCCCGGCGGCCACACCGGTTCCGGAGCCGCCGCGGTGACCACCGCCGGC
>JBQGEH010000463.1:0-3229 GCA_052039515.1 Nakamurella sp.
CCGTGTCCGGGGTCAGGCGCTGCGACGGTGCCGGAGGTAGGAGGCGGCCAGCGCGACGGCGGCGCCACCCACGGCGTAGGCGGCGATGACGAGCAGGTGCCCGGTGATCGCGGTGCCCTCGAGGTAGACGAGGTGACGCACGGCGTCGGTGCCGGCGCCGTTGGGCAGCGCCGGAGTGAGCGCCCGCCAGAACGGCGGCAGCAGCTCCGACTGGTAGGCCCCACCGGCGGAGGGATTGCCGAGGATGACGAACACCAGCACGGTGACGCCGATGCCGATGACCCCGAACAGCACCTGGAACGCCATCGTGACCGTCGCCGCGGACAGCACCAGCAGGATGCCCAGGCCCCACAGGGCGAGGAAGTGGCCGGTCAGGGCGCCGAGCACCTGGTCGACCACGAGCGCGCCGGCGAGCCCGGACAGCACCGCGTACGGGACCATCGCGACCAGCCGGAACCAGGCGCGGCGGGGGCTGGCCGGCCGGGCGCCGGCGGAGACGCCCAGCAGCGCGGCCACCAGGTAGCCCCCGACGATCCAGCCGATGACCAGGTAGAAGCCGGTCAGCCCGCGAGCGTCGCCGGGCTGCAGCGGCACCAGGTCGGTGGTGGTGACGGTGCGCTGCTGGCTCGCCTCGACCTGTTCGATGACCGCTGCGACGGCGGTGGCCACCGAGGCGCCGCCCCCGGAGGAGATCAGCAGCGTGTCGGTGGTGCCCGACGGGTCCACGACCAGCGCCGCCGACAACTCCCCCCGTCGGATCTGCTGCTCGGCGGTGGCCTGGTCGGCGACCGTCGACGCGGCCAGCGGCTCGCCGGGCAGCGTGTCCAACCGTCCGGCCACCTGCTCGGCGGCGGGCGCGGACGCCGACACCACGCCGAGGGCGATCCGGTGCGGGGTGGGCGCGTGGAAGGCGCCGACGTAGCTGAGGATGAAGCCGACCTGCAGCAGCAGCACGCCGACGATGAGCCCCACGGTGCGCACCGAGACCGCGTCCCGGAACTCGGCCAGCAGCCGCTGCGGGGCGACCGGTTCCTCGGCGGCCTGGTGCCGCCCGTGGTCGGGGGTGGTCATGGGGCTGCCTCCAGGAGTCGCGCTGTGGTCGGATCGACGTGCCGGAGACGCTAGCCTGCGGGCGCATCACCGCCGGGACGGCTCGGCGGGCGCCCGCCACATCGCGTCGGCCCGGCGGTGGCACCGCATCAGGGTCGACGCCGGACCGGCTGTGGGCGCTCGCAAACTTCATCCCTTGGAGTGAAGTGCTCCGATCGGACGCGGCGGCGGCCGGGACTTCTGCCCTGGCGTCACCATGCCCGGGACCGGACCGGGCGTCGGCGACCCGGTCGTTCGCGGAACCGGCGCAGGATCTCACTGACTGTGACGACCCGTGCGGTGGAAGCCTGCGGGTTCATCACTGGGAGTGGACCTCACGACCTTCCGCCGTCGGCCGGGGTCAAGTACCGTCCGTAACTAACGGTCGCTGACGGTCACATGTGCACCGCACCGCGACCGGAACCCGGCACGACGAGCAGGCCACTCGTCCCGCCGCAACCCCACTCCTTTACTCCGAAAGGGAACCCATGTCCCAGGATCTGACGCCGGCTCCCCGGCGCCGGCGTCGCCTCACCCCGCTGCTGTTCGTGGCCGGCCTCGCGAGCGCGGTGGTGCTGTCACTGTCGATGACGAACACGCTGTCCGCGTTCACCGCGTCCATCACCAACTCCCTCAACACCGCCGCGTCCGGCACCTACGTGCTGCAGGAGAGCGGGCCGTCCGGCGGCTCGACCGTCACCTGCAACTCCACCGACGGCGGCACCGTCTCCACCAACGCCGCCACCTGCGCCACCATCAACAAGTACGGCGGCAGCACCGTGATGGTCCCGACGAACGCCGCGGGCACCTCCAACCTGGTGACCACCACGGTCACGTTCAAGAACACCGGCACCGCCACGCCGACCACCTTCACGCTGACCCCGGGCGCCTGCACGCAGGGCACCAACGGCACCAGCAACGGCACCGCGACGGACTTCTGCAGCAAGCTCGACGTGCTCATCACCTCCAACGGCACCACGGTCCGTTCCGGTACCGCGGCCTCACTGGCCAGCGGCGGCGCCATCACGCTGCCGAACATCCCCGCCCCCGGCGGCGCCGTCGTGACCCTGGTCTTCACGGTCTCGATCGACACCAGCGCCGGCAACACCTATCAGGGCCTGTCCGCGTCGCAGCCGCTGACCTGGACGCTGTCCTCCTGACCCGACCGGTGCGCCGGGTGGCTCCCCGCCGCCCGGCGCACCGCCGCGTGTCCCCCTTTCCCCGCCACCGCGACGACCGACCGGCAGGAGCGATGAGCACAGACCCGACCGCCCGGCGACGCCGCTGGGGAACGACGGTGGCCGCCCTGGCGGTGGCCGTCGTCGCCCTGGTGATCGCCGGCTGGCGGCTCGGCGGTGGCCAGTGGCAGGTGGTCGCCACCCCGTCGATGGGTCAGGCCGCCCCGGTCGGCACGCTGGTGCTCACCCGGGAGATCGCCGCCGACGAGGTGGCCGTCGGTGACGTGCTCACCTTCCACCCGCCCGGCCGGCCCGGGACCACCTTCACCCACCGGGTCGTCGAGATCACCGCGGACGGCGGATTTCGCACCCGCGGTGACGCCAACGGCGCCGACGATCCCTGGGTGCTGCACGGCGCCGACCTGGTGGGCGAGGTGGTCGCCCGCTGGTGGGCGGTGGGCTGGCTGGTCCGAGCGGTGCCGCTGCTGGTGCTGGGGTGGGCGCTGGTCTGGGGTGGGACCCGCCTGTGGGCGGGCGCCACCTGGCGCACCCCGTTGCGGGTGTTCGGCAGTTCCCTGGTCGTCGCGGTCGCGGCCGTGCTGCTCAAGCCGTTCGTCGCGCTGTCGGTCCTGATGTCCACGACTGACACCGACGGCACCTCGCTGACCGTGGTCTCCACCGGCATCCTGCCGGTCCGGGTGGCCGCGACGGGTGCCGCGGACCTGCGGCTCGCGGCCGGTCAGGTCGAGACCCTTCTCGCCCGGCCCACCGACGGCGGCTACACCGTGACCACGACACCGGCCCTGACGCCGGGCTGGTGGCTCGTGCTCGGCCTGGTGTGGTCGCTGCCGCTGCTCTGGTGCTGGTGGAGCTGCGGCCGGGCGGCCACCGCCGCCGCCCCGGCCGATTCCGGTTCCGGTCGTGGCTCCGGCCCCGGTCCCGCTCTCGGTCCGGACGAAGAG
>JBQGEH010000464.1:0-2997 GCA_052039515.1 Nakamurella sp.
GCCTACGGCGACCACGTGCTGTGGGACGGACTGGATCTCGACGTCGCCCCCGGGGAGTTCATCGCGGTGCTCGGCCCCAACGGGGCCGGCAAGACGTCATTGCTGCGGGTGCTGCTCGGACAGACCACGCTGGCCACCGGCACCGTCACCATCGGCGGCCGCCCGGTGCGCCGCGGCTCCGCCCGGATCGGCTACGTCCCCCAGCAGAAGAGCTTCGACCCGGGCCTGCCGCTGCGCGGACGGGACCTCGTCGGCTTCGGCCTCGACGGTCACCGGTGGGGCGTCGCGTGGCCGACCCGGGCCCGTCGCGAACGGGTCGACCGGGCGTTGCGCGACGTCGGGGCGCTGGCCTACGCCGACGCCCCGATCGGTCTGCTCTCCGGCGGTGAACAGCAGCGGCTGCGTATCGCGCAGGCCCTCATCACCGACCCGGACGTGCTGCTGTGCGACGAGCCGCTGCTGTCGCTGGACCTGTCGCACCAGCGGGCGGTCAGCGAGCTGATCGACGAGCGGCGCCGCGCCACCGACACGGCGGTGCTCTTCGTGACCCACGAGATCAACCCGATCATGGACAGGGTCGACCGGGTCCTCTACCTCGCCAACGGCCGCTTCCGGATCGGCACCCCGGCCGAGGTGATGACCACCGCGGTGCTGTCGGACCTCTACCAGGCGCACGTCGAGGTCGTCACCGTGGCCGGCCGGCTGATGGTGCTCGGCGTCGAGCAGGAGCCGCACCACCACGGGGAGCCCGCATGACCGGCGGCACCGGCATCGACCGGTTCATCTCCTTCACCGACTTCTGGGACCTGCTGCCGCTGGTCACCCTGTCGCTGGCCGCCGCGGTGCTGATGGGCGTGATGGCCGGCGTCGTCGGCCCGATGGTGCAGGCCCGGGACCTCGCGTTCGCGGTGCACGGCATCGCCGAGCTGAGCTTCACCGGCGCCGCCGCCGCCCTGCTGCTGGGGGTGTCGGTCGTCGGCGGTTCCCTCGTCGGTTCGCTCATCGCCGCCACCGTGTTCGGCCTGCTGGGCGTCCGCGCCCGGGAGCGCAACTCCGCGATCGGCGTCGTGATGGCCTTCGGGCTGGGCCTGGGGGTGCTCTTCGCGTCGCTGTACAGCGGCCGGACGGCCAACAAGTTCGGCGCCCTCGTCGGCCAGCCGAGCGCGGTCAGCGGGGACGCCCTGGCGGTGCTCGCCGTCGTCGCGGTCGTCGTCATCGGCTTCATGACGCTGCTCTGGCGGCCGCTGTTCTTCGGCTCGGTCGACCCGGACGTCGCCGTCGCCCGCGGGGTGCGGCTGGGGGCGCTGGGCCCCGCGTTCATGGTGCTGCTCGGGCTGACCGTCGCGATGGCGGTGCAGATCGTCGGCGCGCTGCTGGTGCTGTCGCTGTTGATCACGCCGACCGCGGCGGCGTCGCGGGTCACCGCGTCCCCGCTGCGGGTCACGCTGTTGTCGATGCTGTTCGCGAGCGTGTCCGCGGTCGGCGGGGTGCTGCTGGCGCTGTCGCCCGGCCTGCCGATCAGCCCGTACGTGACCACGTTGTCCTTCGCCATCTACCTGGTGTGCCGCCTGATCGGCCGCCGCCGGTCGCGGCGCGGCTGGGGCTCCCGCACCGCGGTGCCGGCGACCGCCGCGGCATGACCGTGCACGTCCGCCCCGCGCGGCTCACCGACGCCGCCGGCATCGTCGAGATCCACAACGCCGCGGTGGCCGGGTCCACCGCCATCTGGACCGACCGGCCCGACACCGTCGCCGACCGGGAGGCCCTGCTGGCCACGGTCGACGGCGTCGCGCACACCGTGCTGGTCGCCGAGCAGGACGGCGTCGTCGTCGGGTACGCGAGCTACGCGCCGTGGCGGGTCAAGACCGGGTACCGGCTGACCGTGGGCGACTCGCTCTACGTCCGGGACGGTCACCGCGGCGCCGGCACCGGGAGGACCCTGCTGACCGCGTTGGTGGCGCACGCCCGCGCCGCCGGCCGGCACGTGATGATCGCCGACGTGGAATCGGGCAACACCGGGTCGATCCGCCTGCACGAGTCCCTCGGCTTCCGCGTGTGCGGGACGTTCGCCGAGGTGGGCACGAAGTTCGGCCGGTGGCTCGACCTGACGATCCTGCGGCTCGAGCTGACCCCGGGTGCGGACGCCCCGCCCGGCCCGGGTCAGCCGTCCAGCGAGTAGTCCAACCGCATCGACTCGGTGTCGCCGTCGATGACGACCGCGCCGGTACCGGTGATGCCGGCCAGCTCGCCGGTGCCGCTGCCCGGGACGATGAGGAAGAACTCGTCGCTGCGGGTCACGCCGTCGGTGGTGGCCGAGTGGGCGAGGTTGAGCGTGCCGCGGCGGCCGTCCAGCGTCCCCTCGAACGACTCCATCGCCACGTACGTGCCGACCCCGGTCGCCTCGGAGAAGGCGTAGCTGAACTGCGTCGTCGCGCGGCCCTGCACGGCCCCGGTGAACGTCTTCACCATGTGCGCGTGGCCGACGCCGAGCGCGGTGGTGATGTCGGGGACGTGGTCGGTCGGCACGAAGTGCGAGACCGTGAAGGTGCCCTCGGCGTGCTGGATCGTCATGCCGCGACCCTAGGACGCCGGACCGACAGTCACCCCACCCAGGTCGCCGGGGCGAGGCCGGGGCGCGGTGCGAGACCGCCGTGGCCGGCGGCGCCACGGTCACCCCCGGGCCGCCCGGACAGCAGCGCCCGGGTGACGTCCTGGGTGGCGTCGAGCATGTCGTCCAGCGCCGCCTCCAGATCCGCCCCGGTCACCCGGGTGTCGGCGGCGGTGGACCGGGTCAACGCCTCCAGCACGGCGCGCCGGAGCAGTTCCTTCATGAACGATGCGGTCATCCCCTCCGTGCGTCCGACGACCCGGTCCACGTCGGCGTCGGAGACCGTCATCGCCACCGCCGCGCCGTACAGCGCGAACAGCCGCCGGCGCGCGTCGGCGTCGGGCAGTCCGATCTCCACGGCGACGTCGACCCGGCCGGGCCGGGCGGCC
>JBQGEH010000465.1:0-2233 GCA_052039515.1 Nakamurella sp.
CGGCGGTTCGATGCCCGGGTTCCTCGCCCACCTGCGGTTCCGCGACGACGGGGACGCGCTGCTGACGCTGATGAACACGACCAGCGGGGTGTCGGCGACGCTGGTGGGCGACCTGCTGGCGGTGATCGACCGCACCGCTCCGCGCCCGCCGGCGCCGTGGCATTCCCGGCCGGACGACCGCGCGCTGTTGGAGCTGGCCGGTGAGTGGTTCTGGGGACCGGCCCCGCTCACGATGCACGTCCGGGCCGACGGCTGGCTGGAACTGGTGCCGGTCGGCGCCGGTCGCGGCTCGCGGTTCCGGCCGCTGGGTGACGACCGCTGGGAGGGCCAGGACGGCTACTACCTGGGTGAGCCGCTGACCGTGGTGCGGCCCGCCGACGGCCGGCCGTACCTGGACCTGGCGTCGTTCCGGCTGACCCGCACGCCCTACGACCCGGACGCCGACATCCCCGGTGGGGTGGACCCGGCCGGCTGGCGCTGACCGGGGCGCACCGGACTCAGCCGGCCGGCTGCACCTCCTGCAGCGACCACGCCTCGGCGGTGCCGCAGTACACCGCCCGGGGTGGCTGCAGGATCCGCATCTTCACCCGGTCCCCGGCGGCCAGGGTGCCGCCGGTGCCGCTGACCAGGTACGTCTGCCCGTCGTCGCCGGACAGCGTGTAGCAGGGGCCGTCGCCGCCCTCGGTGACCGTGCCGACCACCCAGAGTCCGGTGATCCGGTCGCTGGGTTCCGACGGCGGCGCGGTGGGCCGGGTCAGGGTCGGCAGGTCGGTGGTGGACATCGGACGTGATCCCGAGGTCGGGCTCGGAGTCGCGGTGGTCGTGTTCTCCGCCGGTGGCGGAGTGGTCGGAGGTCCGGTGGGCAGCGTCATCGTGTCGGTGTTCTCCGGGATGGTGGCCGACGGGGTGACCGGCGGCTCGGTGGTCGACTCCCGCGCCGGCGGCGGGGTGCCGGCGGTGCTGGACGAGGGGGTGTCGCCGGTGCCCGTCCCGGCGCAGCCGGCGACGACGAGCAGGCAGACGCCGCCGAGCAGCGAGATCATCCGGTGCATCAGGTGCTTCATCCTCCTCAGACGGTGCCGGCAGCCGGTGGCGTTGCACGCCGTGCGAAAAATGTTGTGGCGACGCCGTTCCCACGGCGGCACCACGCAGAACGGCGGCGCCCGGGGGTGTCCCGGACGCCGCCGCGGCCTGCTCCCCGCCGCTGGGCGGGGGATCGGTCAGGTCAGCTGACGCTGCCCAGCCGGATGGTGGCACCGTGGTCGCGCTCGGTCAGCACCTTGATGGTGACGCCGGCCCCGGCGACCTTGACCCCGTGGGTCGGCACCTCCGGATCGAAGTAGTCCTTGGTGTCGTTGAACAGCGGGTTGCCCCGCTCACCACGGACGTAGCTCGGCTGGCCGTTGTAGTGCAGCGTGAACGAGCTCGCCTTGCGCTTGCTGAACGGCGCGTCGTACAGCTGCACGCCGACCGACCAGGGCTTGCCGTCCAACCGGTACAGCGTCTCCGGGCGGGAGTCGATGTAGAGGTTGCGGCCCTCCCCCGGGTGCACGCCGACGTTGTTGTCGGCCTGCGAGGTGTCCCAGTACGAGATCACCAGACCCGGCTGGTAGGCGTAGTGCTCCACGAAGTCCGGCTTCTCGGGGGCGAAACCGAAGTTGTACGGGCCGGTCTTGAGGTACTGGTCGTAGGACACGTAGCTGCGGTATCCGGCGATGTAGTAGTTGTCGAACAGCTCGGTGCTGGTCCCACCGACCGCGCTGAAGCCGTCGAGGGTCCAACCCGCGGGCGGGTTCTCGGCGTCGTCGGTGAGCAGCGTGGTGTCGCCGGAGGTCAGCGCGATGTCGTCGACGAAGATGCCGGCGGGGACACCGGCGTCGTTGCCCTCCTCGGAGCCGCGGGCGGCCCCGTCGGTGGAGTAGAGGACCCGGATGCCGACGGTCTGACCCGCGTAGGCGGACAGGTCGAAGGTGGCCGGCTGCCAGCCGTCGCTGTAGCCGTCGATGCCGTTGCCCTCGTCGGCGTTGGTGATCGATCCGGGCACGGCGGCCCAGCCGGTGCCGTCGTCGACCTGCACGTAGGCGTAGTCGCACGGGTCGGGACCGCAGTCCTCGATGCTCCAACGGGCCTGGAAGGTCAGGTCCGCCGGGGCGTCGGCGGGCAGCTCCACCGTCCGCGACATGCTGTTGCTGAGGTCGTCGCCGGTGCCGGAGTACCACTGGCTGTCACCGCC
>JBQGEH010000466.1:0-1941 GCA_052039515.1 Nakamurella sp.
GGGGCGGGAAGGACGGGGGGGGCTAGTGGCGGGCCGGCCGGGCCCGCCACGACCAGGTCGCCACCCTGTTCCGCGCCTACCTGCGCGACGCCGCCCGCCGGGTCGGGTTGCTCGTGGTCGATCTGCAGGAGGCTCTGCTCGGGCAGGCCGCGGCGCACCCGGACGCGGCCATGCCGGGACGCACGCACTTCCAGCACGCCCAGCCGGTGCTGCTGGCCCACCAGCTGGCCGCCCACGCCCAGGCGCTGTCCCGTGACGTGGACCGGATCCGCGACTGGGACAAGCGGGCCGCGGTCTCGCCCTACGGCGGCGGCGCGCTGGCCGGCTCGTCGTTGGGCCTGGACCCGGCGTGGATCGCGAAGGACCTGGGCTTCGACGCGCCCGCCGCGAACTCCATCGACGGCACCGCGTCCCGCGACTTCGCCGCCGAGCTCGCGTTCGTGCTGGCCATGACGGCCGTGAACCTGTCCCGGTGGGCGGAGGAGGTCATCGTCTTCACCACGGCGGAGTTCGGCTACGCGACGTTGGACGACGCCTACGCGACCGGGTCGTCGATCATGCCGCAGAAGAAGAATCCCGACATCGCCGAGCTCGCCCGGGGCAAGACGGGCCGGTTGATCGGCAACCTGTCGGGCCTGCTGGCCACCCTGAAGGCGTTGCCGCTGGCCTACAACCGGGATCTGCAGGAGGACAAGGAGCCGGCCTTCGACGCCGTCGACACCTTGGAGATGCTGCTGCCGGCCGTCTCGGGGATGATCGCCAGCCTGACCTTCCACGTCGATCGGTTGGCGGCGATGGCGCCCGCCGGCTTCTCGCTGGCCACCGACATCGCCGAGTTCCTGGTCCGCGAGGGCGTGCCCTTCCGGGTCGCCCACGAGGCGGCGGGGGAGTGCGTACGGCTCGCCGAGTCGTCCGGACGCGAGTTGCACGAGCTCACCGACGCCGAGTTCGCGGGCATCGACGCGGCCCTCACCCCGCGGGTCCGCGACGTGCTGACCGTCGCCGGATCGCTGGCGTCGCGCGACGGCGTCGGCGGCACGGCACCCTCGCGGGTGGCCGAGCAGCTCGCGCAGCTGCGGGACGTGGTCGCCGCCGACCGGGCCTGGCTGCAGCGCGGTGTCCACGGCTGAGCCGGTCCGGCTGGGGCGGGAGTTCTTCGGCCGGCCGCCGGACGTCGTGGCCCGGGCGCTGCTCGGGTGCGTGATCACCACCGGCAGCGGCGAGGACCGGGTAGCCGTCCGGTTGACCGAGACCGAGGCGTACCACGGGAGGACGGACGCCGCCTCGCACGCCTACCGGGGGGAGACCGCCCGCACCGCCGTGATGTTCGGCCCGCCGGGACACCTGTACCTGTACTTCGTGTACGGGATGCACTGGTGCGCCAACATCGTCACCGGGGTCGACGGGGAGGCGAGCGCGGTGCTGCTGCGGGCCGGTGAGGTCGTTGACGGTCTGGACACGGCCCGGTCCCGCCGGCCGGCCGAACGGTCGTCCCGCACGCTGGCGTCCGGGCCCGCGCGGCTCGCCACCGTCCTGGGCTGGGGGACCGGGGACGCCGCCCGGGCCGCGAACACCGGGGATCTGTGTGCCGCCGACGGCCCCGCCGCCGTGTGGGCCGGCGGCGCCGGCGGGATCGACGTGTCGGTGGGCCCGCGGGTGGGCGTCGCGGCCGCCGCGGACGTCCCGCTGCGGTTCTGGATCAGCGGCGATCCGACCGTCTCGGTGTACCGCCCGCGGGTACCGCGGGCACGGGCGCGGGGTACCCGGTGAGGCAGGATGAGCCGGTGACCGCACCGCGAACCGACCCCACCGCACCCGCTCCGACCGGCCCCGACTCCGTGTACGACGACCTCGTCTGGCGGGGTCTGGTCCACCAGACCACCGGGGACGCGGCACTGAAAGACCTGTTGGACGGGCCGTCGGCGACCTTCTACGTCGGCT
>JBQGEH010000467.1:0-5963 GCA_052039515.1 Nakamurella sp.
ATCACCGGCCTGCGGGCCCACGTGGACATGCTGACCATGTCGGCGACGCCGATCCCGCGGACCTTGGAGATGAGCCTGGCCGGCATCCGCGAGATGTCGACGATCGCCACCCCGCCGGAGGACCGGCACCCGATCCTGACCTACGTCGGCCCGTACGACACCAAGCTGGTCGCCGCCGCGGTGCGCCGGGAGCTGCTGCGCGACGGGCAGGTCTTCCTGGTGCACAACCGGGTGTCCGACATCGAGCGGGTCGCGGCGAGCATCCGCGAACTGGTCCCGGAGGCCAGCGTCGCCGTCGGGCACGGTCAGATGGGCGAGCACGCCCTGGAGAAGGTCATCGACGGCTTCTGGTCCCGCGACTTCGACGTGCTCGTCTGCACGACAATCGTCGAGACCGGCCTGGACATCTCCAACGCCAACACCCTCATCGTCGACCACGCCGAGGTGCTGGGTCTGTCCCAGATGCACCAGTTGCGCGGCCGCGTCGGCCGTGGCCGCGAGCGCGGCTACGCCTACTTCCTGTACCCGCAGGAGAAGGCGATGACCGAGACGGCGCACGACCGGTTGGCCACCATCGCCCAGAATTCCGATCTGGGTTCCGGTATGGCGGTGGCGATGAAGGACCTGGAGATCCGCGGGGCGGGCAGCATTCTCGGGGCCGAACAGTCCGGTCACATCGCCGGTGTCGGTTTCGATCTGTACGTGCGGCTCGTGTCCGAAGCCGTGAATGCATTCAAGAAACAGGCCGGTGCGACCGCTGATACGGATCAGCAGAACGACGACGATTCGCCGGAAGTCCGCGTCGAATTGCCGGTGGACGCGAATCTGCCCCACGATTACATTTCCTCCGACGTTCTCCGGCTGGACGCCTACCGCAAGATCGCCGACGCGGTGGACGGCGCCGATCTGGCCGCGGTGCGCGCGGAACTGGAGGACCGTTTCGGGCCGGTGCCGGCGCCGGTGGAGGCGCTGTTGGCGGTCGCGCAACTGCGGCAGGCGGCCCGGGACGCCGGGGTGAGCGAGATCATCATGGGCCCGCAGGGCGTGCGGATCGGGCCGTTGGACCTGGCCGAGTCGGGTCTGATGCGGATGAACCGGCTGTATCCGGGGTCGCGGTACTCGAAGAACCAGCGCACCCTGACCGTGCGGGCGCCTGCCGAGTCCGACCGGATCGGGGCGGCTCCGCTGCGTGACAACGCCATCGTCGCCTGGGCGCACCAGCTGCTCGCCAACCTGGCTCCCGCGACCGCCGCGAGGCCCTGACCTGCACCGTCAGCGCGGTGCCGCGGGGAGCGGCGCTCCACAGAGCGGCATGTCGTCGGCCCGATCCGGTGACCGGGGGTGACTGTGATGCGCCCGGAAGGATGCCGACATTGTCGGATCGCCCACCTCCGGCCGCCGCCGGGCGGGGATTGCGGCACCGGGCCGGCGATGTGGGGTCATGTCGGGTCCTGAGCTATCACGACCGTCCGGGCTGTGAATTGCCTGTCAACGGAGTGTGATGGGTCTCTCAATGTCGGGTTTGGTGGGGTTTGCGGGCTTTGGCTGCGCGCAGAACCGCACAGAATCGGCCACGTGACGGGCTACAACCGGCTCGCAAGATCACCCCAATGAGGTAAGCGGAACCTGTAACACCCCAGCGCATCGTCACTGTATCGGTTCCGAAAGGTCGCGTCCGACCGCCGCGACCGCCGGTGGGAACGGGCTGGGACGACGGGTTCCGTGACGGACCGTGAGCGTCACCGAGGCCCGTCCCGGGCGTCGGTGGGTCGGCCCGCAGCGGCCGCGTCACCGGAGTCGGCGGTCCGGGCCGGCCGTCGGCCGCGGCTCGACCACCCGCATCGTTTCCGCAGGTGTCACCGGGGGTTACGAGGCGGTCAACAGCCGCCGTCCGCCGAGCCGCCGGATGAACGGGACGGGAACAGGAGGTCAACGGCGGCCGCCGCGCCGCCCCACCCGGAGCCGCGGCCCCGCCGCCACCATTTCCGCGTCCGGAACCGGCGGCACTCACGATCCGGACACAGTGCGCAATCGGTGCCGCGCCGGAAATGCTGGTGTGCCGATTCCGGATGACCACACACGCAGATGCGTTCGTCGGCGGCGACCGCGACGGACGGTGGCGGTGAAGTCCTCGTATCGACTCCGTCGTTAGCCCAAGCGTGGACGGTGAGGGCCGGAAGGTGAGGCTCGTAACGTACGGTTGCCACCGCTAAGGACCGTGTCATAGCGTCGTCACCGGTCGAGCAACGTCGCTTCAGGGACATACCGAGCTCCCCGTCCGCGATTCCAGGAATCGGCTCCTCCAGCAGGACACCCGATTTCGAATTCAGTCGGAAGCCTTCCTCGAACCGTGCTCCTCGAACGAAAGTCTGGTCCTCCATGTCGCCTTCCCCCCACGTCCGTCGTCCGACCATCTCCGTGGTCATCCCGGCCCGGAACGAAGCGAAGAACATCCCCTTCGTCCTGGAGCGCCTCCCCGAGGGCGTCACCGAGGTGATCCTCGTCGACGGTAATTCCTCCGACGACACCATCGCAGTGTCGCAGCGGCTCTGCCCGGAGATCGTGGTCGTGCGCCAGTCCCGTCGCGGCAAGGGCAACGCCCTGGCCGCCGGATTCGCCGCCGCCACCGGTGACTACATCGTGATGATCGACGCCGACGGTTCGATGGACCCGGCCGAGATCCCGGACTACATCGGCGCGCTGGACGCCGGCGCCGACTACGCCTAGGGCAGCCGGTTCTGCGCCGGCGGCGGCAGCGACGACATCAGCCGTACCCGCGACCTCGGCAACAAGGGCCTGAACCTGGTGGCCAACACCCTGTGCGGCACCAAGTACTCCGACCTCTGCTACGGCTACAACGCCTTCCGCCGGGAGGCCATCGCGGCCTTCGCGCTGCCGGATGCGCACGACACCTCGATCGACGCGGTGTGGGGCGACGGCTTCGAGATCGAGACCCTGATCAACGTCCGCGTGGCCAAGCAGAAGCTGAAGATCACCGAGGTCGGCAGCTTCGAGTACCCGCGGATCTCCGGCGAGAGCAACCTGCGGACCTTCCGCGACGGTTGGCGCGTGCTGTTCACGATCGTGCGTGAGCGCGTCACCCGCACCAAGCTCGCCGACCACGTCGACCGCAGCACCCCCGTCGTCGTCGGCCTGCCGGCCCAGCGCTCGTCGCTGGCCGAGCGTCCGGTCGTCGAGCGCGAGGGCGCTGAGGTCCGCGCCATATGAGTTCGGTCCTCCCCGAGAGACCCGGAACGCCCCGCACCGTCGCCGTGGTGGTGTGCGCCTACACGATGGACCGGTGGGTCGACGTCGTCGAGGCGTACGAGTCGCTGGTCAAGCAGGACCGCCCGGCCGATGAGGTCGTGCTGGTCATCGACCACAACGACGACCTGTTGAAGGCCCTGCAGGTGACCTTCCCGTCGGCCCGGATCATCCCCAACACGAGCGTGCAGGGGCTGTCCGGGGCGCGCAACACCGGGGTCGCGGCGACCACGGCCGACATCGTCCTGGTCCTGGACGACGACGCCACCGCCGAGCCGCAGTGGTTGTCGCAGCTGCTCGCGGTGTTCGACGAGCCCGACGTCCAGGGCGTGGCCGGGCACGCCGAGGCGGCCTGGCCCGCCCCGGGCAAGCCGCGCTGGTTCCCGGAGGAGTTCCTCTGGGTCGTCGGTTGCAGCTACCGCGGCCTGCCGACCGAGCGGGCCGCGGTGCGCAACCCGATCGGCTCGTCGATGGGCTTCACCCGGGCCGCGCTGGACAAGACCGGTGGTTTCACCACCGGCATCGGCCGCATCGGCACCCACCCGGTGGGGGCCGAGGAGACCGAGCTGTCCATCCGCCTGCGCCAGACCGACCCGTCCGCGCGGATCGTCCTCGAGCCGCAGGCGATCGTGCACCACCGGGTGTCCGAGGGACGCACGAAGCTGCGCTACTTCACCAGCCGTTGTTACTGGGAGGGCGTCTCCAAGGCCGTCATCTCCACCGACGTCGGCGTTGGCGACGCACTCGCGTCGGAGAAGGCGTACACCACCAAGGTGCTGCCGCTGGCGGTGCTGCGCGGGGTACGCGACCTGTTCCGCGGTGACGTCACCGGTCTGGGACGTGCGGGGGCGGTGATCCTCGGATTCGGGGTGACCGGTCTGGGCTACGTCCGCGGCACGCTCACCCCGAAGAGCTCGGTGAAGCGCTCCGCGCCGCCGACCGTCCCCGGAGGGGCCTCCTGATGACCGACACCGACATCGAGACGCCGCGCGTCTGGTGCACCGAGGTCGACCTCGGCGGCGAGGTGCCGGGCTCGCTCCCGGTGCCGGCCGACGGGGCTCCCTACGCGTCGGTGCGCGTGCTGGTCCGGCTGCACGGGGAGTCGCTCACCTTCGTCGAGCGTCCCGTCACCGACGGCGCCTACGCGCTCGGCGACGTGGTCAGCGGGCTGACCCCCGCCGCCCGCACCCGCCTGGACGCCCACCTCGCCGAGGACGGCGGC
Organism: Nakamurella sp.; assembly: GCA_052039515.1. Classification (GTDB taxonomy): domain Bacteria; phylum Actinomycetota; class Actinomycetes; order Mycobacteriales; family Nakamurellaceae; genus Nakamurella. Next base: position 4,487 of record JBQGEH010000467.1, read on the forward strand.
AGCGTGCAGGTCGTCGACGGCGTGCCCTACGTGCACGCCCCGGAGAGCTGCACCCGCCCGCGGCCGGCCGGCCCGTCGGTCACCGTCGTGGTCTGCACCCGCGGTCGCGGGGAGGCGCTGCGCAGCTGCCTGGCCCGGCTGGCGCGGATGGACTACGCCGACCTCGAGTTCGTCATCGTGGACAACGCGCCCACCGACGACAGCACCCGGGACGCGTTCCTCGCCGAGGTCGGCGAGGACACCCGGTTCCGCTACGTGGTCGAGCCGCGCCCGGGCCTGTCCTGTGCCCGCAACCGGGGGCTGGCCGAGGCCCGCGGCGAGATCATCGCCTACACCGACGACGACGTCAGCGTCGACCAGCGGTGGGTGGACGGCCTGGTGGCCGGCTTCCAGCGCCGCCCCGACGTCGCCTGCGTCACCAGCCTGGTGTGCACCGCGTCGCTGGAGACCCCGGCCGAGCACTACTTCGACGGTCGCGTCTCCTGGGCCAACCGCTGCGAGCCGCGGGTCTACGACGCCGTGGCCCCCGAGGGGGAGGCGCTGTACCCCTACGCCGCCGGTCTGTTCGGCACGGGCGCGGGGATGGCCTTCCGGGCGTCGGTCATCCGCGACCTGGGCGGTTTCGACGAGGCGCTCGGGGCCGGTACCCGCACCAAGGGCGGTGAGGACCTCGACGCCTTCGTGCTCGTCCTCAACGGCGGACACGCGCTCGCCTACGAGCCGAGCTCGGTGGTGTGGCATCACCACCGCGCCGATCTCGAGGGACTGCGGGCCCAGATGTACGGCTACGGCACCGGTCTCACCGCGTTCCTGACCAAGCACCTGCTCGACCGGCGCACCCGCGGTCAGCTGCTGCGCCGCGTGCCCAAGGGTGTGGCGAAGCTGGTGTCCATCTCCAAGGGTCCGCAGCAGCCGGCGGGGGTGTCGACGCCGTCGATCCCGTCGCGCAGCCTGCTGGTCAAGGAGTTCACCGGGATGGCGGTCGGCCCCGCGCTGTACTTCCGGGCCCGCCGCAGCATCCCGGCGGTCGCCTCGCCCGCCGAGGACACCACCACCGCGGTGCCGGCGTCGCACTGACCCCGGCGGACCCGCTCCGGCCGCATCACGAGAGCCCCGTGCCCCCGCACGGGGCTCTCGTGCGTGGTGGGCAGGTGTGATCCCCGTCGTCGATCGTGGGCGGTTGCGTCTCCGATGTCCGTTCCGGGCGGATCGTCGCCGGTAACCTGGAGGAGCCGCCGGACCGTGCAGGCCCGAAGACGAAGGATGCCCCGTTGCTCGAGAAGCGCACACCGAGACCGTCCCGTCGTCGCGTCATCGCCGCGGGTGCCGCCGGGCTCGTCGCGCTGGTCCTGGTGACGTTCCTGGCCGGCACCCTGTTCGGTGGCTCGACCACGGGCGAGCCCGGCCGTACCTACGTCTCCGGCGAGCCGATGCCGCGGGGTGACCTGCCCCGCTGGAAGCAGACGTTCACCGACGA
>JBQGEH010000468.1:0-6935 GCA_052039515.1 Nakamurella sp.
GGGCCCCACCCGGCCGGGGGGTCCTACGGGCTTCCCGCCCCCCCGCGGCCGACCCCCGGGCCCCCCCGCCCCCGCCGGGCCCACGCCGGTGGCCAGCCGGAACTTGCCCATCAGGTGCGGGCCGGCGAGCACCGGCTCGTACCGCGGCTGTTCACCGTCGGCCAGACACGAGGGGAGGCAGCGCACCTCGGCGTCCCAGTTCGCGTTGTAGAAGAACGGCACGCTCTGCCGGCGGGCCATCGACGCGGCCCCGGCGACCGGGTTGACCACCCGGTGCAGCGTGGAGCGCCAACGGTCGTTGGTCCAGCGCGCCATCAGGTCGCCGATGTTGAGCACGTAGGCGCCGTCGATGGACGGCACCGGCACCCAGTCGGTGCCGTCGTGCACCTCGAGCCCGCCCACCGTGTCCTGTCGCAGGATCGTCAGCAGGCCGTAGTCGGTGTGCGCGCCGGCGCGCAGTTGACCCGGGGCCAGCGGGGTGTCGGTGGCCGGGTAGTTCAGCGCCCGCAGGGCGCTGGGTGCGTGGGTGATCAGCGGGTCGAAGTGGTCGGCCGGCAGCCGCAGCGCCCGGGCGAAGAGCCGCATGATCCGCTCGCTGAGCGCCGTCATCGCCGCGTAGTAGGCGCGGCAGGCCGGCTCCAGCTCGGGAAGCGACTCCGGCCAACGGTTCTCCAGGTAGACGACGGCCTCGTCGCCGCTGATCTCGTGGGTCGGGCGCTCCATCGGGCCGATGTTGAGGCTTTCCTTGAGGTCGCCGGGGGTCTCGTCACCCAGCGACTTCGAGAGCGACTCGGCGTTGACCGGGATGTAGCCGTACGGGTCGCCCGGGTGCGCCGGACGCAGGGCCAGCTTCTCCCGCTCGGGCAGGTCGAAGAAGCGGGTCAGCGCCGACCACAGGTCCGCCTCGACCGTCGGGTCGACGCCGTGGTGCACCACCTGGAAGAAGCCGACCTCGGTGCAGATGCGGTCCACCTCCGGAGCGAGGGTGGCGTCGTCCTGCGACAGGTCCAGCACGGGCACGTAGCTCACGGCACTCCTCGGGGACGGGCGGGTTATGCGTATAACGGGGGAGGTTAGACTGCGACGCGGGCGCTCACAAGACCCTTGGTGCACCGGGGCGCGGCGGGGAGGTCGACGATGGCGGTCAAGGCCACGGACGTCGCCGCGCGGGCGGGGGTGTCGATCGCGACGGTGTCGCTGGTGGTGAACGGCAAAGGGGCGGGCCGGGTTTCGCCCGGCACCCGGTCCCGCGTCGAGCAGGCCGTGCGGGAGCTGGGGTACGTGGTCAACCCGGCGGCCCGGTCGCTGGTGACCGGCACCCATGGCCGGATCGCCCTGCTCGTCGACGACGTCGTCAATCCGTTCATCGCCGCGATCGCCGCCGGTGTGGCTGACGCACTCGACGCCGGGACCGCGTTGCTGCTCAACACCGGCGGTCCCACCACGGGTCCCGCCACCACGAGCAGCGACACCGCCGTGCTCGCGTCGGTGGGCGTGGACGGCCTGCTGGTGCACCGGGGTGACGCTCCGGTGGCCGCCGCCGGCGTGCCCACCGTGGTGCGGGACGAGCCGGGCGGCGTGGCGGGCGCGTCCGGGGTGTACTTCGACGTGACCACCGGCGCGGAGGCCCTCGGTGCGCACCTGCGCGGCCTGGGCCACCGCCGCGTCGCCTATCTCGACTCCGCCCGCTCGCGGACCAGCTTCACCCGGCGCCGGGAGGTGTTCACGGCTGCCTTCGGCGGCGAGGTGGGCGTCGCCGCGTGCGGGCTGGACCTGGACGCGGCCCGGAGCGCCGCCGCCGCGGCCCTGGCGGGCTGGCTGGCCGACGGCACCACCGCGGTCGTCACCGCCACCGACGTGCAGGCCTACGGTGTCCTGTCCGCACTCGGTGCCGCCGGAGTGACCGTTCCGCAGCAGATGTCGGTCGCCTCGTTCGACGACAACGCGATGTCGGCGATCGTCGCGCCGCCGCTGACCACGGTGGCCATGGACGCCCGGGAACTGGGCCGCCGGGCCGCCGTGCTGCTGCTGGCCCGCATCCGCGGGGGCGGTACCGCCGAGCGGAACGTGGCCCTGCCCAGCGTCCTCGTCGTCCGGTCGTCCACCGCCGTCCCCCGGGAGGTCCCGCCGTGTCCCGCACCGTGATCATCGACTGCGACCCCGGTCACGACGACGCGTTGGCGCTGTTCGCCGCGTTCGGCTCACCCGAGCTGGACGTCGTCGCGGTGACCACCGTGTGCGGGAACCAGACCGTCGACCTGGTCACCCGCAACGCGCTGGCCATTGTCGAGATCGCCGGCCGTACCGGTGATGTCGTCGTCGCCGGGGGTGCGGATCGGCCACTCGTCCGGGAGCACGTCCCGGCCGCGGGCATCCACGGCGCGAGCGGACTGGACGGTCCGGAGCTGCCCGCCCGGACGGGGGAGGTCGATCCGCGGCCGGCCGCCGAGGTCATCGTCGACGTCGTGGCGGCCGCGGAGACCGGAACCGTCACGCTGGTGGCCACCGGTCCGCTCACCAACCTGGCACTGGCCCTGCGACGCGACCCGACGATCGCCGACCGGGTCGCCGAGGTCGTTCTCATGGGCGGCGCCGCCACCCAGGGCAACATCACGCCGTCGGCCGAGTTCAACATCCACGTCGACCCGGAGGCCGCCGCCGCGGTGTTCGACGCCGCCTGGCCGGTGACCATGATGGGTTTGGAGGTGACCCATCAGGCCCTCGCGACGCCGGAGGTGCGGGCGCGCATCGCCGGTCTCGACTCCCGGGTGGGCCGCTTCAGTGCGGAACTGCTGGGCTTCTTCGGGGAGCGCTACCTGGTCGAGCAGGGCTTCGAGCATCCGCCGGTCCACGACCTGTGCCCGGTGGTCCTGCTGCTCGATCCGACGGTCTTCTCCGTCACCGACGCCCCGATCGCCGTCGAGACGCAGGGGGAGCTGACGCTCGGGCGGACGGTGGTCGACCTGCGGGGTCCGGCCCCGCTGGACTGCCGGCACCGGGTCGGTCTGGCGCTGGACCACCGGCGGTTCTGGGACGTGGTCCTGGCGGCGTTGGCCCGGTTGGGCGCGGCGGCGGAACCCGCCGGACGTTAAACGCATAATGCCCGGCCGTGATAGTCTCCGGCGGCCGCGCGTGCGGCCCGGCGGGCGTCCCGCGACCGCGGCGGACCGCTCGCCGCCACCGCCCCCGGATGTCGGAAAGGCAGACAGTGACGGACTTCTCGGCCATCAGGATCTCCGAACCGGTGCGTGAGGCGCTGCTGGCGCAGCGACCGGTGCTCGCGCTGGAGTCGACGATCTTCACCCACGGCCTGCCCCGGCCGCGCAACCTGGCGGTGGCGCTGGAGGCCGAGGTCTCGCTGCGCGAGGCCGGCGTCGTGCCCGCCACCATCGGCGTCGTCGACGGTGAGGCCGTGGTCGGGCTGAGCGAGTCGGAGATCGAGCGGCTGGCCGCGGCCGACGACAACGTCAAGATCAGCATCCGGGACCTGCCGATCGCGATGGCCCGCGGGCTGTCCGGCGGCACCACGGTGGCCGCCACCGCGCTGCTCGCCCACACCGCCGGCATCCAGGTCTTCTCCACCGGCGGGCTGGGCGGAGTGCACCGCGAGGCCTCGGTGACCTTCGACGAGTCGGCCGACCTGCTCGCGCTGTCCACCACGCCCATCCTCGTCGTGAGTGCCGGGGTCAAGTCCATCCTGGACGTCGGCGCGACGCTGGAGCGGATGGAGACGCTCAACATCGGCGTGCTGGGCTACCGCACCACCGCGTTCCCCGGGTTCTACGTCCGCGAGTCCGGCTTCTCGATCGAGTACCGGGTGGACACCCCCGAGGAGGCCGCCGACGTCGTCGCGGCCCGCGACCGGCTCGGTCTGCCGTCGGCGGTGCTGCTGGCCAACCCGGTCGCCGAGGAGCTGCAGCTGGACCCCCGCACCCACCAGACGGTGCTCGTCGAGGCGCTCGCCGAGGCCGCCGCGCTCGGCATCGCCGGCAACGACACCACCCCGTTCCTGCTGGACTACGTGCAGAAGGCCACCGGCGGGGAGAGCCTCGAGGTCAACGTCAACGTCTACCGCGGCAACGTCGCGCTCGGCGGCCAGGTCGCCACCGTCCTCGCCGACCGGGCGCGCCTGGCCTGACGGCGGCGGTGGCGTCCTTTCCGGCGTGATCAGCTCCGGATTCCGGCCATGATCACGCCGGAAGTCACGGGCCCACCGGACGGCCCGATAGCCTGACTCCTCGTGAAGATCCTGGTCATCGGGTCCGGCGCCCGGGAACACGCGCTGCTGCGCGCCCTGCACCGCGACCCCGCCGTCACCGCCCTGCACGTCGCCCCCGGCAACGCCGGGACGTCCGCGCTGGCCACCGCCCACCCGGTGGCCGTCGCCGACCCGGCCGCGGTGACCGCGCTGGCCACCGACCTCGGCGTCGACCTCGTCGTCGTCGGGCCGGAGGTGCCACTGGTCGCCGGCGTCGCCGACGCGGTCCGTGCCGCCGGCGTCGCGGTGTTCGGGCCGTCTGCGGCGGCCGCCCGGATCGAGGGCTCCAAGGCGTTCGCCAAGGACGTGATGGCGGCCGCCGGGGTGCCCACCGCCGCCTCGGTCCCGGTCACCGAACTGTCCGCGGTGGACGCGGCGCTGGCCGCCACCGGGGCGCCCTACGTGGTCAAGGACGACGGCCTCGCCGCCGGCAAGGGCGTGGTCGTCACCGACGATCTCGACGTCGCCCGGGCCCACGCCCACGACGTGCTCGCCGGCGGACACCCGGTCCTCGTCGAGAGCTATCTGGCCGGTCCGGAGGTGTCGCTGTTCGCGGTGTGCGACGGGACCCGGGCGGTGCCGCTGCTGCCGGCCCAGGACTTCAAACGCGTCGGTGACGGCGACGCCGGCCCCAACACCGGCGGGATGGGTGCGTACGCGCCGCTGCCGTGGGCGCCGGCCGATCTGGTGGAGACCGTCCAGCGCACCGTGCTCGACCCCGTCGTCGCCGAGATGGCGCGCCGCGGAACGCCGTTCAGCGGCCTGCTGTACGCCGGTCTGGTCCTCACCGCGCGCGGCCCGCAGGTCATCGAGTTCAACTGCCGCTTCGGCGATCCGGAGACCCAGGTGGTCCTCGAGCTGCTCGACACCCCGCTGGCCGGGCTGCTCGCCGCCGCCGCGGCCGGCGACCTGTCGGGCCACACCGAGCTCGCCTGGCGGGCCGGCTCGGCGGTGACCGTGGTCGTCGCCGCCGAGAACTACCCGGGCGCACCGGTCGTCGGGGACGTCATCACCGGCGCGGACGCCGACGGCGTGTTGCACGCCGGCACCGCGACGGACGCCGACGGCGCGGTCGTGTCGGCCGGCGGCCGGGTGCTGTCCGTCCTGGGCACCGGAGCCGATCTCGACGCGGCGAGAGCGCAGGCCTACGGACGTCTTTCGGGGATCGTCCTGCGCGGTTCCCACCACCGAACGGACATCGCGCTGGCCGCCGCCCGGGGACAGGTCACGGTCCCGGCGCCGTGAGCTCGTCGGCGCGGGGCCGGACCCCGCCGTTCCACGTCATGCACGTGTGGGCCGCGGCGGCCCGCCGGGCCGAGGCGGGACTGCCCGTGTTCAACCTGTCGGCCGGTCAGCCGTCCACGCCGGCGCCGGCGCCGGTGCGGGCCGCGATGCGGGCCGTCCTGGACACCGAGGTGCTCGGCTACACCGAGACCCCCGGCATCCCGGCGCTGCGGGCGGCGATCGCCCGGCACTACGACGCCTGGTACGGCCTGGCCGTGGATCCCGACGAGGTGGTGGTGACCACCGGCTCGTCCGGCGCCTTCACGCTGGCCTTCCTGGCCGCCTTCGACCCGGGCGCGCGGATCGGCATGGCGGTGCCCTGCTACCCCGCGTACCGCAACATCCTGCAGGCACTCGGCTGCGAGGTGGTGCCGATCCGCACCGGCGCCGACACCCGCTTCCAGCCCACCGTCGAACAGATCGCCCACCTGGGGCTGGACGGCCTGGTGGTCGCGAGCCCCGCCAACCCCACCGGCACCATGCTGCCCGCCGGTGAACTCGCCGAGCTGGCCTCCTGGTGTGCCGGCCACGGCGTCCGCCTGGTGTCCGACGAGATCTACCACGGCATCACCTACGGCGAGCCGGGCGCGTGCGCGTGGTCGACGTCGCGGGACGGTCTGGTGATGAACAGCTTCTCCAAGTACTTCTCGATGACCGGCTGGCGGGTCGGCTGGTGCCTGGTGCCCGACGACCTGCGCGACGCCGTCCTCGGGCTCGGCGGGAACTTCAGCATCTGTCCGCCCGCGCCGGCGCAATACGCGGCGATCGCCGCGTTCGACGCCTACGCCGAGCTGGACGCCCACGTCGAGCGGTACGCGGTCAACCGCCGGCTGATGCTGGACCGGCTGACCGGCCTCGGCCTGGACCGGCTGGCGCCGGCCGACGGGGCGTTCTACGTCTACGCCGACGTCGGTCACCTCACCGAGGACGCCGAGGACTGGTGCCGGCGGCTGCTGGCCGAGCAGGGCCTGGCCATCGCGCCGGGGATCGACTTCGACCCCGGCGGGGTGCCGTCGGTCCGGTTCTCCTTCGCCGGGGCGACCGACACCATCGAGCGCGGACTGGACGCGCTCGAGCGGTTCCTGCGCTGAGGATCAGACCCGGGAGCGCAACTTGGTGCGGCCACCCAGCGCGGCGGTGACCAGGAACGCCAGACCGCCGATGACGCCGAGCCAGAACAGACCCTTGATCAGGAAGCCCAGCACGCTGACCGCGAGCCAGATGGCGAGGATGACGAGGACGACCTTGCCCAGTGTGTGCACGGCGATGCTCCTGTCCGCGCGACACCTGACCGGCCTGGTGGCCGGAGCTCCGATTCGGTGCGCGTCGGGATCCACTGTGCGCGGTGGCGGCCGGCCGCACCTCCGGTGCGGACCCTGATTCCGGCCCTGAT
>JBQGEH010000469.1:0-4787 GCA_052039515.1 Nakamurella sp.
GGGCCGCCACGGTGCTGGCGCTGTGGGGCGCGGCGTTCCGCGCCGGCGGCGCCTCCCCCGACGAGGTGCTCGGCGAGCTGGCCGGCACCGGCCGCACCGCCGGGGTCCGGGCGGCCGACGCGGCCACCGCCGCCCGCACCGGGGTCCCCGGCCCGGGTGAGGCGGGAGCGGGCACCGTCGCGCTGCTGGACCTGCTGCGCCGGGGCGGCCGGCCGCAGCTGCTGCTGCCGGTGGCCGGTGACGTCCGGGGGATGCCGCCACGCTCCCCCGCCCTGGTCCCCGCGCTGGACGCGGGCGCCGCCGTGGTGCTGGCCGACCAGCAGGTCGCGGTCGTCCCCGACGACGGGCACTGGCGGGTGTTCCCGCTGGACCGGAACGAGCCCGGGACACCCGCTGAACCGGCACCCACGCCGCTGCGCGGCTCCCCCACCCTGTTCGAGGCCGAGCGCGACCTCGACGCTGCCATCCGGACCGCCACCGTGCAGTTGACCAGGCTCGACGTGGCCCGGGACGCCGAGGGCGTCCGGGAGCGGATCGCGGCGACCATGCGCGCGGGCGCGGTCACCGTGCCGCGCGGCACCGGCCCGTCGCACCGGCACGGCTCGATGCTGCTCGCGAAGGTGGTCTCGCTGGAGTCGTTGCTGCAGGTCGCGGCCGACCACCAGACGACGGCGGCGACCCGGCACCAGTTGGCGTCCTGGGACGACGCGCTGCGTCCGCTGGCGTCGGCGGTGCGGTTCGGGCGGCTCGCCGCGGTCGACGAGCTCGTCGACGTCCTCGGGGTGACCCAGCCGGCCTGCGGCCGGCCGGGCCGCCGGCGGTCAGACCGCCTGGTTGATCTCGCCCGCGGAGAAGCCGAGGGCGTGGAAGCCGCCGTCGACCATCACCATCGAGCCGCTGGTCGCCGGGAACCAGTCCGACAGCAGCGCGACCGCCGCCTTCGCGACCGGGGTCGGGTCGCTGGTGTCCCAGCCGAGCGGGGCGCGGGAGGTCCAGGCGTTCTCCAGGTCGCCGAAGCCGGGGATGGACTTGGCGGCGATGGTGCGGACCGGGCCGGCCGACACCAGGTTGACCCGGATGTTCTTCGGTCCGAGGTCGCGGGCCAGGTAGCGCGAGCACGACTCGAGGCCGGCCTTGGCCACGCCCATCCAGTCGTACGCCGGCCACGCCTGGCGGGCGTCGAAGTCGAGCCCGACGATGCTGCCGCCGCCGCTCATCAGCGGCAGACAGCCCACGGCGAGCGCCTTGAGCGAGAAGGTGGAGGCGTTCACCGCGGTGGCGACGTCCTCCCACGGGGTGTTGAGGAAGTTGTTGCCCAGCGCCGACGCCGGGGCGAAGCCGATGGCGTGCAGCACGCCGTCGAGCCGGTCCACGTGCTCACCGACGCGGGCGGCCAGCGACTCGACCTGGGCGGGGTCGGTGATGTCGAGCTCGACGACCGGCGCCGGGGTGGGCAGCCGCTTGGCGATCCGCTCCACCAGCGAGAGCCGTCCGAACCCGGTGAGCACGACGTTCGCGCCCTGCTCCTGGGCGAGCCGGGCGGTGTGGAAGGCCATCGACGCCTCGGTGATCACCCCGGTGATGAGGACGTTCTTGCCTTCGAGGAGTCCGGTCATGAGAGTGCGCTTCTTTCGTCGGGCTGGTGCGGGAACGGGCGGGTGCGGTGGTGCGGAGGCTGAGGGTCAGTGGCCCATGCCGAGGCCACCGTCGACGGGGATGACCGCGCCGGTGATGTACGCGGCCCCGTCGGAGGCGAGAAAGGCGACCACGGAGGCGATCTCGTCGGTGGCGGCGTAGCGGCCGAGCGGCACCTGCTTGACGATCTCGGCGCGGCGGGCCTCGGACAGCTCGCGGGTCATGTCGGTGTCGACGAAGCCGGGGGCGACGACGTTCGCGGTGATGTTGCGCGACCCGAGTTCGCGGGCGATGGACCGGGCGACGCCGACCAGACCGGCCTTGGACGCGGCGTAGTTGACCTGGCCGGCCCCGCCGGACAGCCCGACCACGGAGGAGATGAAGATGATGCGGCCGAACCGCTTGCGCAGCATCTGGCTCGCCGCGCGCCTGGCCACCCGGTAGGAGCCGGTGAGGTTCGCGTCCAGGACGCCGGTGAACTGCTCCTCCGACATCCGCAGCAGGAGGGTGTCGTCGGTGATGCCGGCGTTGGCGACGAGCACCTCGACCGGGCCCTGGTTCGCCTCGACCTCGGCGAACGCGGCGTCCACGGAGGCGGCGTCGGTGACGTCGCAGCGCACGGCGGTCAGCCCGTCCGGGGCCTCGCCGCTGCGGGAGGTGACCGTGACCCGGTGCCCGGCTGCGGCCAGCTCCTTCGCGATCGCCAGTCCGATGCCCCGGTTGCCGCCGGTCACCAGGACCGATCGGCCGGTCTGCTCGCTCACGGGTCGTCCTCCTGGGTGGCCGGCGCGGCGGGCGCGGACCGTCGTCGTGCGGTAACGGATGGGCGTGCCGGGGTGTCCCGGGCGACGCGGGTACTCACGTTAGTGCCGCACGGGGCCTCCCGCCGCCGACGGCTCGCCGCCCGGACCTCAGCGCCCGGCTTCGGCGCTCACCCGCGGCTGGTGCACCACCGGGAAGTTCACCGACCGGGCGATGAAGCACACCGCCCCGACCTGGGCGTGCAGCGCCTCGGCGGCCGGCACCATGTCCGCGTCCCGGACGGTGACGGTCGGGCGGAGGGTGACCCCGGCGAACTGCCCGCCGCCGGACCCGTCCTCGTCCTCCACCAGCACGCCGATGGGGTCGTCCCGGTAGTCGGTGACCACGACGCCGTTCACCGCGCACAGGTGCAGGTACCAGAGCATGTGGCACTGTGCGACGGACGCGACCAGCAGATCCTCGGGCGTCCACCGTCCGGGGTCGCCGCGGAACGCCGGGTCCGAGGAGCCGGGGATGTCGGGCTTGTGCTCGGCGCCGACCGTGTGGCTGCGGCTGAACGCCCGGTAGTTGCTGGTGCCGCTGCCCTGGTTGCCCGTCCACACGACGGCCGGCCGGTAGTGGTGCTCTCGACTCACCCGGGCAGTCTCGCAGCTCAGGGGATGCGCTGGGTGACGACCAGGGACGCGCCGGCGGCGAGCAGCACCAGGATCGTGCCGGCGATCAGCCACGGCCGGGAGTTGTCCTGCTCCTTGAGCTCGTAGCCGATCTGCTCGACGAGCTCGGCGTACACGGTGCGCAGTTCCTCCGCGGTCGCCGCCGAGTGGAAGTCGCCGCCGGAGATGGAGGCGATCTGGCGCATCGACGCCTCGTCGATGGCCACCGACTGCTGGGTGCCCTCGATCTCGACGGTGCCGTGGGTCGTGCCGAACGAGATCGTGGAGATGGGGACGCCCGCGTCCTTCGCGGCCTGCGCGGCGTCCAGCGCCGACCGCCCGGTGGTCTCCTTGCCGTCGCTCATCAGCACGATCCGGGCCGGGGGCGGCCCCTCGGCCCCGGCGATCGTCTTGGTGAACGTCTGGATGCTCTGCAGCGCCGAGGTGATCGCCTCACCGGTCGCGGTGCGTTCGTCCAGCTTGAGGTCCTGGATGGCCTGCACCGCGACGGCGCGGTCGGTGGTCGGCGACACCAGCACGTTGACGATGCCGGAGAAGGAGATGATGCCGAGGTTGACGCCCGGCGTGAGGTCGCGGGCGAACTGGGTGGCCGCCTCCTGGGCGGCCTCCAGCCGACTGGGGGCGACGTCGGTGGCCATCATCGACAGCGAGACGTCGATGGCCAGCACCACGGTCGCCCGGTTCCGCGGGACCTTGACCTCCTCGGTCGGTCCGGTGACGGCGACCGTCAGCAGCACCATCGCGGTCAGCATCAACGCGGTGGGGACGTGCCGCAGCCGCCCGGGGCGGGTGGGGGCGACCCGTTCGAGCAGGTCCAGGGAGGCGAATCGCAGCAGGTAGCGGCGCCGCCGCCGGTTGACCAGCAGGTAGCCGACGAGCAGTCCGAGGACCACGAGCCCGAGCAGGAACCACAACGGATGGGCGAAGCTCACCAGGCCTCCCCCTCGTGCGCGACGGGCGGGGTGGTGGCGGTGGCGCCGGTCCAGCCGCGTTTGCGTCCCATGACGAAGCGCAGCACGTCGGGGATCCAGTCGCGGTCGGTGCGCAGGGTGAGTTGGTTCGCCCCCGCCCGGCGCAGGGCCGCCGCGACCTCGGTGCGGTGCTCGGCCGCCTGCGCGGCGAAGCCCTTCCGCAGCGCCGGGGTGGTCTGCACGTCGCGGGTGCGGCCGCTCTCCGGGTCGAGCAGGGTGGCCAGCCCGATGTCGGGCAGCGCCAGATCGAGGGGGTCGAGCACTTCGACGCCGATCAGCTCGTGCCGCCCGGACAGCGCGCGCAGCGACCGCTGCCAGTCCACCGGCCCGACGAAGTCGGAGATGACGACGGCGAGCCCCCGGCGGCGCGGGGGTCGCCGGAGCTGCTCGATCGCGCCGGTCAGGTCACCGCGGCGGCCGACCGTGGCGCGCGGGGTCCGGGCGATGGTGCGCAGCAGGTACTGCAGGTGGGCGCGGCCGCCGCGGGCGGGGACCCGGGTGATCCCGTCGCCGGTGGCGAGCACCGCGCCGACCCGGTTGCCGCCGCCCTGGGTGAGGTGCGCGATCGCGGCGGTGGCGGCGATGACGAGGTCACGCTTCTCGCAACGGGCGGTCCCGAAGTCCAGCGACGCGGAGAGGTCCGCGACGATCCAGGTCTCGAGTTCCCGGTCGGCGACGGTCTGCCGGATGTGCGCCTCGGTGGTGCGGGCGGTGACCGACCAGTCCATCCGCCGGACGTCGTCCC
>JBQGEH010000470.1:0-3493 GCA_052039515.1 Nakamurella sp.
CCGGTGAGCTCCCAGAACACCACGAGCAGGATGAGGTTGTCGGCCCAGACCAGGCCCAGCATCGCCCCGGCGAAGACCAGCAGCGACCCGGCGTACTTGCCCACGCCGTCGTCGTCGCGGGGGAAGTACCGCGCGGAGTAGATCATCACCAGCGTGCCGATACCGGCGATGACCAGCGTCAACGCCAGCGACAAGGCGTCCAGCCGGAGGTCGATCGTCAGCCCGATCTGCGGCAACCAGGGCACCGAGACGTCTCGGCTGCCGCCGTCGACGACGGCGGGCAACTGCAGAGCGGCCCAGACGGTGGTGGCGCCGGGCAGCGCGGCCAGCACGATGAGGGCGTCGCGGTCCATCGCCCGGCACAGCGGCAGGGCCAGCAGTCCGATGACGAGATACGCGAGCAGGAACCAGGGCGCGGCGGCGAAGGCGGTCATCAGCGGACCCGCCCGGACCGCAGGGCGCTGACCCGGACCCCGACGCGGCGCCCCAGCCGGGGGGCGGGCCACGTGGACGCGGCGGCGGAGCGGTCGGTGCGCACTGGACTCCCTCGTTCTCCGATACCGGTCGGACCGGATCGCTAGGTGTACTGGTCGGGCTGCAGTTCGTTGATCTTCACGAGCAGGCCGTCGGGCGTACGGACGTGCAGGTGCCGTCCGAACGCCTCGTCGGTGGTCGGCGACACGACGTCGGCACCGGCCGACCGGAGCCGGTCCTCCACGTCGGTCAACGGGCCGAGACAGGAACAGTTCAGTTCGATCTGCCCCTCCCCCTGCTCCGGGTTCGGCGGATGGGCCAGCAGACCGAACTCGGCGCCGCCCATCTCGAGCAGCGCCCGATCACCGTCCCGGCTGCCCTCGCGGACCTCCGCGCCCATCAGTTCCCAGAAAGCGACCGCGGCGGCCATGTCGGTCACGTGCACGATCGGCTGCAGCCGGGTTCCCGGCTCCCTGGCCGGCGGTGCTGTCGTCGCGGAACCCCGCGGGGCGGCGGCGAAGTGCTCCTCCAGCACCGTGGCCAGCAGATCGGACAACGACAGCTGGCGGTCGATCGCCTCGTGCTTGACCCGGCGGATCAGGTCGGGCGGCAGCGCGACGTTGAACTGCTGCTTGGGCGACGCCATGACGCTCAGTCTAGCAATGTAGCTACCTAGGCCCCTAGGCCATCCGGGTGGACATGATCAAACATGAGATGCCGGACGGTCGGGATCGGACGGCGCCTCGGGGTAGGGCGGCGGCGCCGCCCGCTCAGGGACGACGGCCCTCGTTCTTGTCGACCCTCCGCTTGGCCAACGCGGACACGATCCGATCGACCAGTCTCATGATTGTGCCCATGTCGTCCTCCGGTTCCGGGGTGGAGCCGGGGCCCGGGAGTGGGCGCCGGCATCCATGTTTCGATGACGAGGGTGGTGAACGGTTTTCGACCGCCGGACATCCGGACACCGAGAACACGTTCCCCCAGGGTGCCAGGTCCGGGTCCCGGCGGCGCCGTGCGCGGCGAGCGAGTCCGGTCCCGGGGCGGGGGGCGACGAGAGAGCGAGGCGAGGAAATGGCCGATCAGGTGCGGTCGCAGCATGCGGAACGGTCCGACGGGTGGCGCCCCGACACGGTGGCGGTGGCCGCCGGTCGGCCGGCGCCGGAGCCCGGCGCTCCCTTGAACCAGCCGCTGGTGCTGGCGTCGAATTTCCGGTCGGCCCCGCCCGGCGAGACGGTCGGCGAGTACAGCCGCAACAACGGCACCCCCGGGTGGGCGGCGCTGGAGTCCGCGGTCGGCGCCCTGGAGGGCGGGCGGGCGGTGTCGTTCGGCTCGGGCATGGCCGCGGTCGCGGCGGTCATCGACGACCTGCCGGTCGGCGCCCGGGTGGTCGTCCCGGTCGACAGCTACCAGGTGGTCCGGGGTCTGCTTCAGGCCGGCACCGAGCAGGGGCGCTGGCACGTGGACGCGGTCGACATCACCGACACCGCGGCGGTGGTGGCCGCGGTGGACGGGGCCGACCTGCTGTGGCTGGAGTCGCCGTCGAATCCGTTGATGGAGGTGGCCGACCTGCCCGCGCTGTGTGCGGCCGGTCGGGCGGCGGGGGCACGGGTGGCCGTCGACAACACCTTCGCCACTCCCCTGCTGCAGCGCCCGCTGGATCTCGGCGCCGACGTGGTGGTGCACAGCGCGACGAAGTTCCTGGGTGGCCACTCCGACCTGCTGCTCGGTGTGGCCGTCGCCCGGGACGACGCCGAGTACACCCGGCTGTACCGGCGGCGGGTGCTCAGCGGTGGGACACCCGGAGCGTTGGAGGCGTTCCTGACGCTGCGCGGGATCCGCACGCTGGCCGTGCGGGTGGAGCGGGCGCAGGCGTCGGCGGGAGTGCTGGCGTCGCGGCTGGTCGCGCACCCCGCGGTCGAGCGGGTGCGGTACCCGGGGCTGCCCGACGATCCGGGGCATCAGCGCGCTGCTGCCCAGATGACCGGGTTCGGGGCCATGTTGTCCTTCGAGGTCGCCGGGGGCGCGGCTGCCGGTGATGCGCTGGTCGCCGCGGTGCGGCTGATCACGGCGGCCACCAGTCTGGGCGGCGTGGAGTCGACCATCGAACGGCGGGCGAAACTGGCCGGGCAGGAACACATCCCGCCGGGTCTGCTGCGGCTCAGCGTGGGGATCGAGCACGTGGAGGACCTGTGGGCGGACCTGCTGGTCGGGTTGGACGCGGCGGCCGCCGCCCGGTGACGACCCACTCGGCGACGGCTGGTCGGTCGGTCGATGTCAGGATGGCCCCATGCCCCCCATCCTGACGCTCAACGACGGTCACCCCCTACCGGCCATCGGCTTCGGCCTGTACCCGGTCGACCCGGCCGAGACGGAGGCGGTGGTGACGGCCGGCATCGACGCCGGCTACCCGCTCATCGACGGGGGCGCGTTCTACGACAACGAGCGGCAGCTCGGCGCGGCGGTGCGGGCCAGCGGGCGTCGCGACGAGTTGCTGGTCGCCTCCAAGGTGTGGGGCGACCCGGTGCAGAGCTACGACCAGACGTTGGCCGATTTCGACCGCAGCGCCGCCGATCTCGACATCGGCGTGGTCGACATCTACATGATCCACTGGCCGCGGCCGGCCCGGAACGCCTACGTCGACGTGTGGCGGGCCATGATCCGGCTGCGCGAGGAGGGCCGGGTGCGCACCATCGGCGTCTGCAACTTCAACGCGCAGGAGTTGCAGCGGCTGGAGGACGAGACCGGCGTCGTGGCGGCGATCAACCAGGTCGAGTCGCATCCGTGGATGCCGCAGCACGATCTGCGGGACTACCACCGCGAGCACGGCATCGTCACGCAGGCGTGGAGCCCGTTGGGGCGGGGGCGGCTGCTGGAGGATCCGACGCTGGTCGAGATGGCGCAGGGTCTGGGCGTCTCGGTGGCGCAGGTGGTGCTGCGCTGGCACCTGCAACTCGGTGGGGCGGCCGTGCCGAAGTCCCGGAACGCCGACCGGCTGCGCGCGAACCTGGACCTCGACGGG
>JBQGEH010000471.1:0-5433 GCA_052039515.1 Nakamurella sp.
CAGCGGACGGGCCGTCGTCGGCGGACGGGCCGTCGTCGGCGGTGGCCGTGGCGGTGGTGCCGGTCGGGGCGGTGGCGCCGGGGGTGGCGTTCACCTGCACAGCTTGGCAGCCGGGTGGCCTTGCGTCCCGCTGAGGGTGCCCGGCCCGGCCGGTCTCGCGCCGCGTCGCTCAGTCCGGCCGGGTGGACACCCCGGGGGTCACGACGGCGGCGGCTCCCGGGACCGACAACCGCACCCGCAGGACACCGATCGGCACGTCGGCGGCGCGGAACCAGCCGTGCGGGTCGAGGGACAGCGGGATCCGTCGGTCGGCGGTGTCCAGCATCAGCGTGAGACCGGAGGCGTCGGGGTCGACGCCGGTGACCAGTCCGCGCACGGTGACGGCGTCGTCGGCGTGGTCGATCTCGAGATCGATCCCCACCGCCGCGGTCTCGAACGACAGCATCCGCGGGGTCGTCGCCGCGGTCCGGACGAGGGCGAGCTGGTCGACCGCGGAGTCGGTGGTGAGCTGGGCGAGCTCGGCGTCCAGGTCCCGGGTCTCGAACGCGGCTCGGGCGAGTGTGTCGACCAGCGGCGGCGGGTCGTCGATCCGGCCCAGCGTCCGCAGCCGTTCCATCAGGGCGTCCAGCTCGGGATCGGTCGGCCGGTCGGCGTCATCGGGCCGGGTGTCCCCGGCGCCGGTGGTCACGCGTGCCGCCGGGGGGCGGGGACGCCGGCGGCGTCGGGATCGGTGGTGATGATCTTCTTCAGCTGGGCGAGGCAGCGCTGGCGGGCCGGTCCGATGCTGCCCATCGGCATGTCGAGGGCCGCGGCGACCGCACTGTAGGGCGGTGGGGGTGAGGCCATCAGCACCCGGAGCAGTTGCTGGCACTTCTCCCCCAGCATGCCCATGGCCTGCCAGAGCGCGCGGTCCCGTTCGTCCTCGAGCAGCGCGGCGTCGACCGGTGGGGCCGGGTCGGCCACCGCCTCGAGGATCTCCCCGCCCGGATCGGTCCGGACGCGACCGGCCCGCCGCAGGTGCTGGAGGCACTCACGCCGGGCGGTGGTGCCCAGCCAGGACGCGAGCCGTTCGGGTTCGCTGATCCGGTCGAGGTTCTCGACGAGCCGCATCCAGGTGAGCTGGACCGCGTCGGCGGCGTCGGCGTCGGACAGGCGGAAGCTGCGGGCCACCGACCACACCAACCGGTTGTAGCGGTCGACCAGCGCGTTCCAGGCGGCCGGGTCACCGGCGCGGGCCGCGGTCACCAGACCGGCGACCTCCGGCTCCCCGGCGACGGCGTCCAGCTGCTGCTCCATGGCGGTCCTCATCTCGCGGCACGCGGCCGGGTCCGTGTGTGCGGCCCGATGCGGCATCACGCTACTGACCAGAGGTGCGCGGCGGCAGTCTGATACGCCTCGCTCACCACCGATCGCGGACCGGTCGCGCACCGTGATCCGGGGGGACCGTCGCACAGCTGTGCGCGCGTGCCGCCGGATCAGGCGACCACACGGCCGTTCCGGCCATCCTCGCTGAGGCCGGCCCGTGGTGGTCGAGCACGGCCGGCCGTCCGGTAGGTCAGGCTGCCGCGGACAGCTCCTTCCGTCGCTTGCGGGCCGCGGCGACCAGTTCACCCGCGTGCTGCCGGGCCGACGCACCGACCGTGCCGCCGAGCATGCGGGCGAGCTCGGCCTCCCGGGCGTCGCCGTCCACCGCTCGGACCGAGGACGACCGGATCGCCCCGTCCTCGGTGGCGTCCACGACCAGCTGCCGGTCGGCGTACGCGGCGACCTGCGCGAGGTGGGTGACCACCACCACCTGGTGGGTCCGGGCCAGCCGGGCCAGCAACGCCCCGATCTCGGTGGCGGCGCGACCACCCACCCCGGCGTCCACCTCGTCGAAGACGAGAGTGGCAACCGGATCCGCTTCGGCCAGCACCACCTCGAGGGCGAGCATCACCCGGGACAGCTCACCACCGGAGGCGCCCTTCTGGATGGGCAGCTCGGGCGCCCCCTTGTGCGCGGTCAGCAGCAGCTCGACCGTGTCGAAGCCGTCGGGACCGGCGGTGATGTACCGACCGGCGACCTTCAGGGCGTCGGCGTGCCCCGGTGCGACCTCGGTCTGGGTGACCGCGACGCGCAGGGTGGCCCGGCCCATCGCGAGATTCGCGAGCTCCGCGGTGGCGGCGGTGCCGAGCTCCTCGGCCTTGACCGTGCGCGCCCGGGTGAGCTTCTTGCCGGCCGCGACCACCGCGGTCGCCAGTTTCTTCTCCTGGTCCCGCAGCGCCGCGATGGCCTCGTCGGAGGTGTCCAGGGAGGCGAGCTCCACCCGGGCCGCCTCGGCCCAGTCCAGGACCGCGTCGACGTCGGCCCCGTACCGGCGGGTGAGCGTGCGCAGCACGGCCTGCCGCTCCATGATCGTCTGCAGCCGCTCGGGGTCGGCGTCCAGCTCGTCCAGGTAGGCCGACAGCTCCATGCCGACGTCGGTGAGCAGCACGCCCGCCTCGCGCAGCGCCTGGGACAACGAGCGCAGCCGTTCGTCACCGGCGGCCTCCAGCGCCCGGCGGGCGGCGGTGAGCGGCCCGACCGCGGAGGCCACGTCCGGTTCCAGGTCGGAGCCGTCCAGGGCCTGCTGGGCGCCGGCGGCCGCGGCACGCAGGGTGTCGGCGTTCTCCAGTCGGCGCGCCTCGGCGATGAGTGCGGCGTCCTCCCCCGGCAGCGGAGCGACCGCCGCGATCTCGGCCAGCCCGATCTGCAGCAGTTGCTCCCGCTGCGCGCGTTGCTGGCCCGAGGCGAGCCGGTCGGTGAGTTCGCGGCGGGCGGCCTGCCACTCGCTGCGCAGCCGCCGGTAGTCGCTCAGCTCCCCGGTCAGCCCGGCGAAGCGGTCCAGCACCGCCCGCTGCTGGGCGGGCCGGAGCAGCGAGATGGCCTCGGACTGGCCGTGGATCGCCACCAGCGGATCGGTGACCTCGGACAGTGTGGCCAGCGGCGCCGAGCGGCCACCGACGTGGGCCCGTGACCTCCCGTCCGCGGTCACGCTGCGCACCGCGATCAGACTGCCGTCGTCGTCGAGTTCTCCGCCGGCGGCCTGCGTCACGGAGACGGCCGGAGACCGGGTCGGCGGCAGGAAACGCGCCTCCACGGTCGCCCGTGCGGCCCCTGTCCGCACGCGGTGGGCGTCGGCCCGGCCACCGGTCGCCAGGCCCAACGCGGTGACCACCATCGTCTTGCCCGCGCCGGTCTCGCCGGTGACGACGGTCAGACCGGGGTGGAGCTCGAGGACCGCGTCGTCGATGACCCCGAGCCCGGTGATGTGCAGTTCACTGAGCATGGAGCCACGGTAACCGATCCGCACGGGTGTTCGAAAGAGCCGCGCGGGCCTGTGGACAACTGTCGCCTGAGGGGCTGGTGTGGACGGCGGTCAGTGCCGCTTCTCGCGCCATCCCTGGACCGGCAGGGCGAACTTGCGGACCAGCCGGGTGGAGAACGGCAGCTCGCCGAGCCGCACCATCTTCACCGGCTGCGCGCCGCGCCGGACCCGCACCCGCGCCCCGGCCGGCAGCTCGGTGATGCGACGTCCGTCGCAGGCCAGGGCGGCCTCGTGGCCCTCGGGGTCGATGTGCACGGTCACCTCGACGGTGGGCGCCACCACGAGCGGTCGGGCGAACAACGCATGGGCGTTCGAGGGCACCACGAGCAACGCCTCGACCTGCGGCCAGATGATCGGACCGCCGGCGGAGAAGGCGTAGGCGGTGGAACCGGTCGGGGTGGCGATGAGGACGCCGTCGCAACCGAACGCGGAGATACCGTGCCCGTCCACCTCGACGACGACGTCCAGGATCCGCTCCCGCGTCGCCTTCTCCACGCTGACCTCGTTGAGCGCCCAGTTGCGGGTGATCTCGACGCCGTCGCGCTCGACCAGCACGTCCACCGTCATCCGCTCGCGGACGGTGTAGGTCCGGTCGATGACCGCCTGGATGACCCCGTCGAGCTGATCGGCCTCGGCTTCGGCGAGGAAGCCGACCCGACCGAGGTTGATGCCGAGCACCGGGGCGTCGATCGGCCGGGCTTTGTCGGCGGCCCGCAGCAGGGTCCCGTCGCCACCGAGGCTGAGGACGAGCTCGATGGAGTTGTCCGGTCGGGGGTCGACGCAGGGCAGGCCGAGCAGATCGTTCTCGCCGGGCAGGGCGACGAGGTCGACCCCGGCCCGGGCCAGCGGCGCCGAGATGCGTCGGGTGAGCTGGTTGATGTCGTCGCGGCCGGTGTGCGCGACGAGCAGGACCCGGCGCGTCACTGCGGCCCCTCCTCGACGGCGCGGCGGACGGCCGCGGCCGCCTCGTCCGGGTCGGTACCGCCGTCGGTGGTCAGATGCACGAAGTACTCCACGTTGCCGCTGGGTCCGGGAAGGGGCGAGGCGACGACGCCGGCCAGCCCCCAGCCGAGTCCACGGGCGGCGGTCACCACATCGGTGACCACCTCGGCCCGCAACCCGGGATCGCGGACGACGCCGCCGCTGCCGAGACGGTCCTTACCCACTTCGAACTGCGGCTTGGTCATCAGCGCCAGGTGGCCGTCGGGCCGGCAGCATGCCACCAGCGCGGGCAGCTCCAGCGCGAGCGAGATGAACGACAGGTCGGCGACGACGAGGTCGACCGGACCGCCGATGTCGTCCGGATTCAGGGTGCGCACGTTGGTGCGGTCATGGATCTGCACCCGGGGATCGTTCTGAAGCCGCCAGACCAGCTGGCCGTAACCCACGTCGACACAGATCACCTGAGCGGCGCCGCGACGCAGCAGGACGTCGGTGAAGCCCCCGGTGGACGCACCCGCGTCCAGGCAACGGGCACCGTCGACGCGGATGTCGGTGAACGCGTCCAGGGCACCGATCAATTTGTGCGCGCCCCGGGAGGCCCAGTTCTCGTCGACCTCGTCGGCACGCACGACGACCGGGTCGGCGGGCGCCACCCCGGTCGCGGGCTTGGAGGCCTGCTGTCCCCCGACGGTGACCCGGCCGCTCTGGACCAGCTCGGCGGCGTGCTCCCGGGACCGGGCGAGACCACGCCGGACCCGCTCGGCGTCCCGCCGCGCGCGGCGCACGTCAGCGCCCGCCGCTCGGCCGGACGGGCCCCCCGGGCGCGGGGGGTCCGGCGGTGGCGGCGAGGGCGCCGGTGAGCGCGGTGTGGATGCGGTGGAAGACGGGGACCTGCTCGGCCGTGGCCAGTTCGCCCAGCAGTTCGAGATCGGCGTCGACACCGGCGAAGGGGTCGGCGGGACCCCGCTCGGCGGGCGGGACGGGATCGACCATCGGGCCCTCCTCTCGGACGTCCCGGGCATGTTCCGCGTCCGGACCGGGCACCGCACGGGCCGCGGGCCCGTGCGGTGCCCCGCTATCCCACGCGTAGCCGGCCCAGGTGGCGAGCCGGGCGCGCGCCACCCCGGCGTCGTCGTCACCGGCGG
>JBQGEH010000472.1:0-4376 GCA_052039515.1 Nakamurella sp.
GCGGTACTACCAGATCGCCCGCTGCTACCGGGACGAGGACTTCCGCGCCGACCGGCAGCCGGAGTTCACCCAGCTCGACGTGGAGATGAGCTTCGTCGACCAGGACGACGTGATCGCGCTCGGTGAGCAGGTCGTGGCCGCGCTGTGGAAGCTGATCGGTCACGAGATCCCGCTGCCGATCCCGCGGATGACCTACGCCGACGCGATGGACCGGTACGGCTCCGACAAGCCCGACCTGCGGCTGGATCTGGAGATCCACGAGATCACCGGCTACTTCGCGAACACCCCGTTCCGGGTGTTCCAGGCGCCCTACGTGGGCTACGTCGTGCAGGCCGGCGGCGCCTCGCAGCCGCGGCGGTCGTTCGACGCCTGGCAGGAGTGGGCCAAGCAGCGCGGCGCCCGCGGCCTCGCCTACGTCACCGTCGCCGAGGACGGCAGCTTCGGCGGTCCGGTGGCCAAGAACCTGTCCCAGGAGGAGCGCGACGGGCTGCTCGACGAGACCGGAGCGCAGCCGGGGGACGCGATCTACTTCGCCGCCGGGGCCCGCAAGCCCACCCAGGAGCTGCTCGGCGCCGCCCGCCTGGAGATCGGCCGCCGCGCCGGGGCCATCGACGAGAGCCGCTGGGAGTTCGTCTGGATCGTGGACGCCCCGCTGTTCGAGTCGACCGCCGACACCACCGACGTCGCGGTCGGCAGTGGCGCGTGGACCGCGGTGCACCACGCGTTCACCTCGCCCAAGCCCGAGAGCCTGGACACCTTCGACACCGACCCCGGGTCGGCGCTGGCCTACGCCTACGACATCGTCTGCAACGGCAACGAGATCGGTGGTGGCAGCATCCGTATCCACCGCCGCGACGTGCAGGAGCGGGTGTTCGCGGTGATGGGGCTGTCGCAGCAGGAGGCCCAGGAGAAGTTCGGCTTCCTGCTCGACGCGTTCTCCTTCGGCGCCCCGCCGCACGGCGGCATCGCGCTCGGCTGGGACCGCATCGTCATGCTGCTGGCCGGGGCGCCGTCGCTGCGCGAGGTCATCGCGTTCCCGAAGTCCGGCGGCGGCTACGACCCGCTGACCGCCGCGCCCGCACCGATCACCGCGCAGCAGCGCAAGGAGGCCGGGGTCGACGCGGTCCCGCCGCCCGCAGCGAGCTGAGATCACGGCCGGGGTGGGCGGCCCGCGCACCCCGGCCCGGGTACCGGTGCCCGCCGCCGCGTCCCTAGAGTTCCCGCCACGGGCATCCGCGGATCGCCGCGCCCGCCGACGACGAGGAGAGCCGTGCCCCCCGCCTCGCCGACGACGGCCCGCCCGGACCGCGCGTGCCGGCCCGCGTGATCGAGCACCCCACTCGCGTCGGCGACGCGCCGCCGACGGCCCCGGTGCCGGCCGGCTACGCCGCGACCGTTCCGCCCGGTGTCCGGGACGAACTGCTGGACCACGGCCGGGTCCGCGACGGCTGGTCCGCGGTGGCCGACGAGCTCGCCGGTCTCGGGCCGGCCGGGCCGGGCCGGCTGCGCCGTCAGGTCGACCGGCTCCTCGACGACGACGGCGTCACCTACATCCCGGTCCGGACCGGGACCCCGGGCGGTGGCGAGCAGCCGCCCGCCCGGCGCCGGTGGGAGCTGGACCCGGTGCCGTGGGTGCTGGACGGCGCCGAGTGGGCCGAACTCGCCGCCGGAATGCGGCAGCGGGCCACCCTGCTCGACCTCGTGCTCACCGACCTGTACGGCCCCCGCACCCTGCTGCGGGAAGGGCTGCTGCCGCCCGCGCTGATCCTGGGCAGTCAGGCGTACCTGCGTCGCGCGCACGGCATCCGCATCCCCGGTCCGCATCAGCTGTTCCTGCACGCCGCCGACGTGGTCCGCGGCCCGGACGGGTCGTTCCTGGCGATGGGGGACCGGACCGAGGCCCCGTCCGGCGCGGGCTACGCGATGGCCGACCGGCGGGTGGTGGCCCGGGTCGTCCCCGAGGCGCTGCGGGCGGTGGCGCCGGCCAGCCTCGCCCCGTTCTTCCGCAGCTTCCTGCTGGCCCTGCAGGCGGTGGCGCCGCGCACCGCGGAGGAGCCCCGGGTGGTGGTGCACAGCCCCGGCACCCACTCGGAGACCGCGTTCGACCAGGCCGCGCTGGCCGGGTTGCTCGGGCTGCCGCTGGTGGAGAGCGAGGACCTGACCGTCCGCGAGGGCCGGGTCTGGATGCGGGCGCTGGGTCGGCGCGAGCCGGTCGACGTCGTCCTGCGCCGCGTCGACGCCGACTGGGCCGACCCGCTGGACCTGCGGCCGGACTCCCGGCTCGGCGTCGTCGGACTGGTGCAGGCCGCCCGCCGGGGCAGCGTGACGGTGGTGAACCCGCTGGGCAGTGGCCTGCTGGAGAACCCGGGGCTGCTCGCCCACCTGCCGGCGTTGGCCCGGCGGCTGCTCGACGAGGACCTGCGGCTGCCGTCGGCGGCGACGTTCTGGTGCGGCGAGCCGTCGGCGTTGAGCCATGTCCTCGCGCACTTCGACGACATGGTGCTGCGGCCGACCGACGGCCGCGGCCGCAGCCGGATCGTCGGTCGACTGGACCGGGCGGCGGCCGCCGCGCTGCGCGCCGAGGTGACGGCGACGCCGCACCGCTGGGCGGGTCAGCCGTACGTGCCGTTCTCGGTCGCCCCGGTGGCCGGGACCGACGGCGTGACGGCGGGCCAGGTCGGGATGCGGCTGTTCGCGGTCGCCCAGCAGACCGGCTACCTGGTGATGCCCGGCGGCCTCGGGCGGGTGCTGCCGCTGGACCAGCAGACCCGGTCGGAGTCGACCGTGACCGGGGCCAAGGACGTCTGGGTGCCGTCCGGAGGCGGCGCGGGCGGCGAGCGGGAGGCGGGACCCGACGTCCGCGACGCCGCGCCCGTCGACCGGGCGGCGGCCATGTCGTCACCCCGCGCGCTGGAGGACCTGTTCTGGTTCGGCCGGTACAGCGAACGCGCCGAGGACCTCGCCCGGCTGCTCATCGCCACCGCCGACCGGTTGGACGCCGACGGGCCGGGAGGACCCGTGCCCGGCACCGACCCGTCGGCGGTGCTGCTGGCCACCGTCACGCACGCGAGCGCGACCTACCCGGGCTTCGTCGGTGGCCGGCCGGACGTGTCCGCGGAGCTGCGTGCGCTGGTGCTGGACGAGCGGCGCGACGGCACGGTGGCGCAGGCCCTGCAGGGTCTCACCGAGGCCGCCGCCGGCGTCCGCGACCAGCTCTCCCGGGACACCTGGCTGGTGCTGGCCGGGGTGGAGCGGGCGCTGGCGTCGCTGCGCCGCGCGCCCGGCGACCAGGGCACCGCCCTGCAGGACACCCGGGCCGCGGTGCTGTCGGGGATGCTCGCGCTGTCGGGGCTGGCCGCCGAGACGATGGTCCGCGACCCCGGCTGGTACCTGATGGACGTCGGCCGGCGGTTGGAGCGCAGCCTGCAACTGGTCACCGTGCTGCGGTGGGCGCTGGGCCGGCCCGGCACCGCGGCGGCGGAGGAGCCGGTGATCGAGGCCGTCCTGCAGTTCGCCGAGTCGATCGTCACCCACCGTCGGCGCTACCGCGGCCGGGTCGAGGTCGGCAGCGCCCTCGAGCTGCTGGTGCTGGACGCGGGAAATCCGCGGTCGCTGGCCTTCCAGCTGCAGACGCTCGCCGCCGACCTGCGGGCGCTGCCCGACGCGTCCGGGACGGCCCCGCCGGACCGGCTGCTGGACGAGCTCACCGCCACGGTCCGCCGTGCCGAGGTCGACACCCTGGCCGCGGTCGACGCGGCGGGGGACCGGACGGCGTTGGTCGACTTCCTCACCGGCGTCCGGCGGACGCTGATCGAGCTGGCCGACGCGGTCGCCGCCCAGCGCTTCCGGCACCCGGCGGCGATGCGGCAACTCGACCGGCCGCTGCAGGGACGGCGGGGAGTGCCCGGATGAGCGCGCCGGAGGACCGGATCCGCCGGTACGCGATCGAGCACCGCACCGTCTACCGCTACTCCGACGACGTCGGCGCGAGCTACGGCCGGGCCTACCTGCGGCCCCGTGACCTGCCCTGGCAGCGCTGCGAAACGCACCGGGTGACCACCGACCCGCCCGCGGCCGACGCCGCGCCCGGGGTCGACGTGTACGGCAACCCCGACGTCTTCTTCCACGTCACCACCCCGCACCGGAGCCTGGAGGTGCTGAGCCGCTCGGTCGTCGAGGTGCGCCCGCCCGGGCTCGACCCGGCCGCCGCGGCGGTGCCGTGGGAACAGGCCCGGCCGGACGACGCGGCGGCGGTGGACTTCGTGCTGCCGTCCCCGCGGGTCACGGTCACCGATGACGTCCGGGAATACGCCGCACCGTCCTTCCTGCCCGGCCGCGGCATCGCCGACGCCGTCGACGACCTCACCCACCGCATC
>JBQGEH010000473.1:0-7243 GCA_052039515.1 Nakamurella sp.
TTCACGTTCATGAACACCTTCTCCACGGTGGGGGCGTTCATCCTCGGTGCGTCCACGCTGCCGTTCATCTGGAACGTCGCGAAGTCGTTCCGGCACGGTGAGATCACCCACGCCGACGACCCCTGGGGCTACGGCAACTCGCTCGAGTGGGCCACCAGCTCCCCGCCGCCGCGGCACAACTTCCTGACCCTGCCGCGGATCCGGTCGGAGCGCCCCGCGTTCGAGCTGCACCACCCGCACATGATCGAGCGGATGCGGTCGGAAGCCCACCCGAACCGCGACTGGAAGGGTCTGGAGGCCGCGGAGTCCAGCGACCACCTGAAGATCCCCGAACAGCAGTCCTGATCCGAAACCGAGTCCCGCTGTCGCAACCGGCAGCGGGACTCGGCATGTCCGGGCCCGTGCGTACCCGCCGGGCCGCCTGCGAAGGAGTGCGCGTGGCGCAGAACGCCGTGCTGATGACCGTCACCGGCCGCGACCACCCCGGCGTCACCGGCGCGTTGTTCGCGGTCCTCGGAGCGCACCGGGTCGACGTGCTGGATGTCGAGCAGGTCGTCGTCCGCGGGCAGCTGACCCTCGGGGTACTCGCCTCCGTCGAGGGCTCCGGTGACCGGCTGCGGGCCGACGTGGAGGCCGCGATGGCGGCGGTCGGCATGAGCGTCACCGTCCGGCTCGACGTCGGGGTCGACGAGCCCCGCTCGTCGGGCACCCATGTGCTGGTCGTGATGGGCCGTCCGCTGCAGGCCACCGCGGTGGCGCTGCTGGCCGGCACGCTGGGCCGTCTGGGCGTGAACATCGAGACGATCAAGCGGGTCGCCGACTACCCGGTCACCGGTCTGGAGCTCACCGTCTCCGCCGCCGACGAGGAGACGTTGCGTCGGGCGGTGGCCGAGGTCGGTGCTTCCGCCGGGGTCGACATCGCGGTGCAGCGCGCCGGGATCGCCCGGCGGTCCAAGCGGCTCATCGTCTTCGACGTCGACTCGACGCTGATCACCGGCGAGGTCATCGAGATGCTCGCCGACCACATCGGCCGCCGTGCCGAGGTGGAGGCCATCACCGAGCGGGCGATGCGCGGCGAGCTGGACTTCGCGCAGTCGCTGCACGAGCGGGTGGCGATGCTCGAGGGTCTGGACGCCGGGGTGCTGGACGAGGTGGGTCGCAGCCTGGAGCTCACCCCCGGGGCCCGCACGACGATCCGCACCCTGAAGCGGCTGGGGTACCGCTGCGGCATCGTCTCCGGCGGCTTCACCCAGGTCGCCCGGCACCTGGTCGACGACCTGCACCTGGACTTCGTCGCCGCCAACACCCTCGGCGTGGAGAACGGCGTGCTCACCGGCCGCGTCGTCGGCGAGGTCGTCGACCGCCAGGGCAAGGCCCGGGCGCTGGCCCGGTTCGAGATGGAGTCCGGGGTGCCGCTGAACCAGACCGTCGCGGTCGGGGACGGCGCCAACGACATCGACATGCTCACCGCCGCCGGGCTCGGCATCGCGTTCAACGCCAAGCCCATCGTGGCCGAGTTCGCCGACACCACGCTCAACCAGCCGTTCCTGGACCCGGTGCTGTTCATCCTGGGCATCACCCGCGCCGAGGTCGAGGCGGCCGACGCCGCCGACGGCACGCTCCGCCGGGTGCCGATCGGATGAGTGCCCTGGGGGCGGTACTGGCGCCGCTGGCGGCGCGGCCCGCGTACTGGATGGGGCTGGCCGACGACGAGGTGCTCGACGACCGCGAGGAGGCCGCCGAGGACGTCCGCGCCATGCAGCTGGTGCTGCGAATGGAGCGGGACACGCCGCCGACGTGGTCGTCGGCGCTGGCCGCCGCGTGCACGGCGGCGACCGCGATCTGCCTGGACGAGCGGGCCGCTCCGGGCGGGGAGTGGCACGACGCGGTGGCCGACTACGTCGGCGCGCACATCCGCAAGGTGACCCGGCGGGCCCGCGCCGGCCAGTGGGTGGCCGTCCAGGACCTCCCGGGACTGTCGGTGCTCCGTCGTGACGCCGAGGTGCGGGCGCTGCTACCCGGCCCGGTCGTCGACCTGGACAAGAGGGTGGCCAAGCTGCAGGTCGGGGGGACCGACCTCCCGATCGACCTCACCGCAGCCGGGCGCCCGGAGGCACCGCCGGGGGCGTTGCTGCTGCAGGTCCCCGAGCACGTCCCGATGACCGCCGGCAAGCTGATGGCCCAGACCGGTCACGCCGGCATGATCACCGCCGCACTGCTGGCCGGCACCGACGAGCCGCGGTTGCAGCGCTGGTCCGCCGACGGGTTGCCGGTCGTCATCGCCCGGTTGACCGCCGACGCCTGGCGACACGAACGGGCGGTGGCGTCCGGACCCGACGCCTGGCGGGACGGGCGGGTCGCCGTCCGCGACGCCGGGTTCACCGAGATCGACCCGGGGACGGTCACCGTGATTGCCGACGCCACCGCCCTGTAGGCACCGTCAGACGAGGGTGACCCCGGCGTCGCGCATCGCCTCGACCGCCCGCTCGCCGTCACCGGGGTTGAGCTCGACGTGGCGGGTCAGCTCCAGCGGCACGGTCACGTCGTAGCCGAGTTTGACGCCGTCGATGGCGGTCTCCTTGACGCACCAGTCGCCGGCGAGCCCGACGATGACGATCGCCATGATGCCGTGCTCGTCCAACACGGTGGACAGTTTCGTGCCCCGGTTGGTGCCGGTGGGCAGGTGCAGCACGGTGAAGCCGGAGTAGCCGTCCTCCGGACCGTCGCCCTTGCGGACCACCTCACCGACGACCGACAGCCCGTCGACCAGTTCGGCGCCGTGGGTGCCGATGACGCAGTGCACGGGCCACAGCCCGCCGTCCTTGGCGAAGTGCGGAGTGGACTCCGGGTGCCAGTCCTGGGTGTAGACGACGGTCGCGCCGGCCGCCTGGGCGGCGGCGATCTCGGCGTTCACCCCGTCCAGGATCTGCTCGCCGCCGCGGACGTAGAGGCTGCCGTCCGGGTCGGCGAAGTCGTGCTGCATGTCCACCACGACGAGCGCGGTCGACGGGAGGTAGGTCTGGGTCATCGTGGTCCTGTCAGGGGATGAGGGTGAGCGTGGGGATGGCGGGCTCACCGCGGGAGAGCTTCAGGCCCGCCCACGGCAGCGAGACCAGGCCGTCGGCCAGCGCCGCCCGGGACTCCTCGAGCGTCGGGAGCCCGTCGACCGGGTCGCCGCCGCGCAGCAGCGGGCGGGACAGCGGCCGGTCGAACTCCTCGGCGACCGGCGGCTCGCCCTCGGCGAGGTACACGACCTCCTCGACGGCGGTGCCGGTCGACTTGTAGCGGCGCAGCGCGGCCTTGCGCCCGCCGTAGGAACGCTTGTTCTCGCTGCGCTTGGCCACCGGCCGGCCGTCCACCTCGACCAGCTTGTAGACCATGCTCGCGGTGGGCGCACCGGACCCGGTGACCACCGAGGTGCCCACCCCGTACAGGTCGACCGGCTCCGCGCGCAGCGCGGCGATGGCGTACTCGTCGAGGTCGCCGGACAGCACGATGCGGGTCGAGGTCGCGCCCAGCTGGTCGAGCTGCCGACGGGCCGACCGGGCGAGCACACCGAGATCGCCGGAGTCGATGCGGACGGCACCGAGCTCCGGGCCGGCCACCTCGATGGCCGTGGCGATGCCGCGGGTGATGTCGTAGGTGTCGACGAGCAGGGTGGTGCCGACCCCGAGCGCGTCCACCTGCGCCCGGAACGCGGCCGCCTCGGTGTCGTGCAGCAACGTGAACGAGTGCGCCGCCGTCCCGCCGGTGGGGATCCCGTAGCGGCGGCCCGCCTCCAGGTTCGACGTGGCGGTGAAACCGGCCAGGTAGGCCGCGCGGGCCGCGGCGACCGCGGACTCCTCGTGCGTCCGGCGCCCGCCCATCTCGATCAGCGGCCGACCCTCCGCGGCGCTGACCATCCGGGCCGCGGCGGAGGCGACCGCGCAGTCGTAGTTCAGGATCGACAGCACCAGCGTCTCGAGGATGCCGGCGGCGGCGAACGTGCCGCGGACGGTGAGGATGGGCGAGCCCGGGAAGAACAGCTCCCCCTCGGGGTAGGCGTCGATGTCGCCGTCGAAGCGGTACCCGGCCAGGTACTCCAGGGTCGGCTCGTCGAGCACCCCCCGCAGCCGCTGGAGCTCCGCCTCGCCGAACCGGAAGTCGGCGATCGCGTCCACGATCCGCCCGATGCCCGCGACCACCCCGTAGCGGCGGCCGTCCGGCAGCCGTCGGGTGAACGCCTCGAAGCTGCACGTCCGGTCGGCGGTGCCGTCCCGCAGGGCCGCCTGCAGCATCGTCAGCTCGTAGTGGTCCGTCATCAGCGCGGTCGACCGCGGCGACACAGCGGAGGGCGTCATAGGTCCAGCACTGTAGCGACCCGACGCGGCGCCGGACGCCCGGCGGCCACCGCTGCGCCCGCGCCGGAGTGGAAGGATGGAGCCCGTGACGGCTCCGACGACCGAGGTGATCCAGCAGACCGACGAGGTGACGGCGGCGCAGCAGCCCTGGGTGACCATCGTCTGGAACGACCCGGTCAACCTGATGTCCTACGTCACCTACGTCTTCATGAAGCTGCTCGGGCACCCGAAGGCGAAAGCCGAGAAGCTGATGAACGACGTGCACCACCTCGGGCGTGCTGCGGTCAGCAGCGGCTCCCGGGAGCAGATGGAGGCCGACGTCGCCAAACTGCAGGGGGCGGGCCTGTGGGCCACCCTGCAGCAGGACAGCTGACGTGGCCGGCTTCCGCCGCCGCCGCGGCAAGCTCGTCGTCACGCTGGAACCCGCCGAGGTCCAGGTGCTCGCCGACGTCGTCGATCAGGTCCGGCAGCTGCTCGCCCAGCGGCGTGCGGAGGCCCCGTCCGATCCGCTGGACGCGATCACCGGGATCCAGACCGCGCCGTCCACCCCGCCCGCCGACCCGGCCCTGGGCCGGCTGCTGCCCGACTTTCACCGCGACGACGACGAGCTCGCCGGCGGGCTGCGGGTGCTGTACGAACCGGAGCTGATCACCGCCAAGGACCGCGCCGCGGTCGCCCTGCTGGACTCGCTGCCGCACGGCGGCGGCACCGTCCGGCTGAGCGAGGAGACCGCCGAGGCGTGGCTCACGTCGCTCAACGACGTCCGGCTCGCCCTCGGGGTGCGGCTGGACATCACCGACGACGACACCCCGCCCGACCTCGCCCGACCCGAGCTGCAGGGCGCCGGCCCGGCGATGTTCAACGTCTACCGCTGGCTGTCGGCGCTGCAGGACTCGCTGGTCGTCGCGCTGCTGCACTGACCGGCGGACCAGGGCCGTGGTCAGGGTTCGCCCCGATGCGCCACGGAACCCGCTCGGTAGCCTGGGAGTCATGACGTTCCCGGTGCCCTCGCCCCAGACCCCGTCGCGCCCGGTGGCCCCGAAGGGCCGCGGGAACCTCCTCCCGGCGCGGTGGCAGCAGGCCGTGGTCGTGCCGGCGGTGCTCGTCGCCGTCATGGTCGTCGTGCAGATCGTCAACTCGATCCCGGCCCTGAACGTCGTGCAGCACACCGGCATCGACCCGCGTCAGCTCGACGGGTTGCTCGGCATCCTGACCGCGCCGTTCGTACACGGCAGCTGGGCGCACCTGCTGGCCAACGCGGTGCCGCTGCTCATCTTCGGCTTCCTGCTGATGGTCAACGGGCCCAAGCAGTTCATCGCGGTCACCGTGCTGGTCTGGCTGGTCAGCGGCTTCGGGGTGTGGCTGACCGGAGCGTCGCACACCACCGTGGTCGGGGCGTCCGGCATCGTCTTCGGGTGGCTCGCCTACCTCGTCGTGCGGGGGGTGTTCACCCGCAACATCGGCCAGATCCTCGTCGGACTGGTGCTGCTGGCGCTGTGGGGCGGGATCTTCTGGGGCGTGCTCCCGGGCGCGAACGGCATCTCCTGGCAGGCCCACCTGTTCGGCGCGCTGGGCGGCATCCTGGCCGCGTTCCTGACCGCCAAGGCCGACGGCCCGCGGCGGGTGAAGCCCGCACTGACCACCTGACGTAGCGTGGCCGCCGTGAGTACCGCACCGATCGGCGTCTTCGACTCCGGGATGGGCGGGCTCACCGTCGCCCGCGCGATCATCGACCAGTTGCCGGGCGAGCAGATCCGCTACGTCGGGGCCACCGCGAACGGCCCCTACGGTCCGCTGCCGCTGGCCGAGGTCCGCCGGCACGCACTGGCCGTCGCGGACCGGCTCGTCGACAGCGGCGTGAAGATGCTGGTCATCGCCTGCAACACCGCGTCCGCGGCGAGCCTGGCCGACGTCCGGGAGCGCTACGACATCCCGGTCGTCGAGGTCATCCGGCCGGCCGTCCGACGGGCCGTCGCCACCTCACGCACCGGGCACGTCGGCGTCATCGGCACCTCGGCGACGATCACTTCGCACGCCTACCAGGACGCGTTCTCCGTCGCCGCCCACGTCACCGTGCACCCGGCGGCGTGCCCGTCGTTCGTCGATTTCGTCGAGCGCGGTGTCACCTCCGGCCGGCAGATCCTCGGGCTCGCCGAGTCCTACCTGGCTCCGCTGCAGCGGCGCGACATCGACACCCTGGTGCTCGGCTGCACGCACTACCCGCTGCTGTCCGGGGTGCTGTCGCTGGTGATGGGGGAGTCGGTGACGCTGGTGAACAGCGCCGAGGAGACCGCGCTGGACGTCTACCGGCTGCTCACCCAGCGGGACCTGCTGGCGCCCGGTGACGCACCCGCGCAGCCGCACGAGTTCCTGGCCACCGGGGACCCGGAGCCGTTCACCCGCCTGGGGCGTCGTTTCCTCGGCCCCGAGATCGGCTCGGTGGCCCGGCTGACCGCGGTGGCCGACGCGCGCTGACCAGCCCGTTGTCACCGGAGGTCAGCGTCGATGCGCCATCCGGGTGGTTCGCGGTTGTGACGAATCGGACATTGCGGGTAATGTGCCGGTCAACTCGTCGCAACCGGTGACGGGAGCAGGGCCGTTCGGGTGTCGGGATCTCCGTCGCCGGACGTTCCGTGAAATTCCGGAGGCACCATGTCGCGACTGCCCGGGCCGCGCCCGCCGGCCGACCGGGGTGCCAGCACCCTCGAACTCACCGCCACCGTGACCGTTCTCGGTGGGGTGTCCGCGCTGGCCATCGTGACCCTGACGCCGCTCACCTCCGACGCGGTGTCGGTGGCCTGCCGGGCCCAGATCGAGAACGTCCGGATGGCCGCCGCGGCGTACGAGACCCAGCACGCCGCCGGGGTGTTCCCGCGGGACCAGGCGACCATGGTCGTCGAGGG
>JBQGEH010000474.1:0-3789 GCA_052039515.1 Nakamurella sp.
TGGCCTACTTCCTGGTCGGCCTCGTCGCCCGCGTCGTCACCCCGTGGACCGCCGGAAAGGCCGGGACCTGACATGACCGCCGTCATCGACCCCGCCGTCACGGTCACCCCGGCCGCCGACGAGAAGCCCCGCTCGATCGCCAGGATCGTCGCCCGCCGCACCCTGGTGTCGGCGACCGTGCTGATCTCCGCGCTCATCGGTCTCGGCGTCATCTGGATCGCGCTGTTCAAGGTCTTCGACGTGAACCCGCTGGTCGGCAAGACGCCCGCGAACGTCTGGGAGTACCTCTTCGCGCAGACCCCGTCGGCGCGCGGTATCCGCCCGCAGTCGCTGTCGGCGGAGGCGGCCCGGTCGGAGCTGTTCGGGGCGCTGGGCACCACCCTGCTGGACGCCGCCATCGGCTTCGTCACCGGTCTCGCGATCGCCCTGGTCGTCGCGGCGCTGTTCGTGCTGCTGCCGCCGGTGGAGTTCGCGTTCATGCCGATCGCGATGCTGCTGCGGTCGGTGCCGCTGGTCGCGATGGCGCCGGTGCTGCTGATGATGTTCACCGGCAAGGCGGCGATCGCCGCGATCGGCGCGATCGTCGTGCTGTTCCCGGCGCTGGTCAACATCGTCATCGGGCTGCGATCGGCGTCCCCGCAGTCGCTGGACGTCGTCCGGGTGTACGGCGGCAGCGAGCGGGACGCCCTGCTCAAGGTGCGCATCCCGTCGGCGCTGCCGAACTTCTTCGCGGCCGTCCGGATCTCGGTCCCCGGCGCGGTCGTCGGTGCCATGCTGGCCGAATGGCTGTCGGGCAACGAGGGATTCGGCGGGTTGCTGAACCGCTACCAGGGCGCCAACAAGACCGGCGTCTGGGCGATCGTGGTCTTCTCGGTGGTCATCTCGATCGTGCTGTACGAGATCGCCACCATCGTCGAGTCGGCGGTGCTCGCGAAGTGGGGACCGAACGCGGGCAAGCAGGGTCAGTAGGGCCGCGATGGACCTGAACACGGTGACCGAGGTGCTCGTCGCCCGGCACCGCGACGACCTCGCCGACCCCCGGCCGGGCGACGCCTTCCTGGCCGGCGGGACCGCGCTGTTCGGCGAGGCGGACCCCGGGTTACGCCGGCTGGTCGACCTGACCGCGCTCGACTGGGAGCCGCTCGCCATCCGTCCCGCGGGCCTGCACATCGCCGCCACCTGCACCGTGGCCCAGCTCCGGGCCTTCGCGCCGCCGGTCGAATGGCCCGGGCTCGCCGACCTGATCGCCCGGTGCTGCGACGCGTTCCTCGCCTCGTTCAAGATCCACCACCGCAGCACGGTCGGCGGCAACCTCTGCGTGTCCTACCCCGCGGGTCCGATGATCTCGCTGGTCGCGGCGCTGGACGGATCGGTGCTGGTGTGGCGCCCCGACGGCACCGACCTGCGGTTGCCGGTCACCGACTTCATCACCGGCGACACCACCAACGTGCTGCGGCCCGGTGAGGTGCTGCGTGAGATCGTGCTGCCGGAAGCGGCCCTGCGCGCCCGCTACGCCGTCCGCACACTCGCGCTGGCGCCGCTGGGCCGGTCGTCGGCGGTCATCATCGGCCGCACCGACGGCGACGACGTCCTGCTCACCGTCACCGCCACCACCACCCGGCCGTTCGTCCTCCGGCTGCCCCGCGGGTCGGTGCCCGACCTGGTCGCCCGCCTCGACGACGCCGTCGGCGGACACTGGATGGACGACGTCTACGGCGCCGCCCCGTGGCGCCGGCACATCACCGGCGTCCTCGCCGCCGAGATCCTGGAGGAGCTGGCGTGACCGCCCTGTCCGACGAACCGGTGACCACGGAGTCGCCGGCCGGGTCGACGGCCGCCATCGAGATCGACGGCGTCCCGGCCACCACCGAGCCGCGTCCCGGGCAGTGCCTGCGCACCTTCGTCCGCGAGCAGGGTCACTTCGGCGTCAAGAAGGGCTGCGACGCCGGGGACTGCGGTGCCTGCTCGGTGCTGGTCGACGCGGTCCCGGTGCACTCCTGCGTGTTCCCGGCGCACCAGGCGCGTGGCGCCGCGGTGACCACCGTGACCGGCCTGAGCGCGGACGGACTGCACCCGGTGGCCGCGGACTTCGTCGCCGCGCAGGGGTTCCAGTGCGGCTTCTGCACCGCCGGGATGGTCGTCACCGCCTCGACGCTCACCCCGGACGACCACGACGACCTGCCACGCAAGCTCAAGGGCAACCTGTGCCGGTGCACCGGCTACCGGGCGGTCGAGGACGCCGTCCGCGGGGTGGTCAACGTGCAGGCCGAGTCCGGCCGGCCGCCGGTCGGCCAGTCCGTCGCAGCACCCGCCGGCGTGCGGGTGGTCACCGGGACCGAGCCGTACACGCTGGACCTCGCGCTGCCCGGCCTGCTGCACGCGAAGCTGCTGCGCAGCCCGCACGCCCACGCCCGGATCCGCTCGATGGACGTCTCCGCCGCCCTGCGGGTGCCCGGTGTGGTCACCGTGCTGACCGCCGAGGACTCCCCGGACGTGCTGTTCTCCACGGGGCGGCACGAGAACCGCCTGGACGACATCGACGACACCCGGGTCTTCGACACGGTCGTGCGCTTCGTCGGGCAGCGGGTCGCCGCGGTCGTCGCCGAGTCGGTGGCCGCGGCCGAGGCCGGTTGCCGGGCGATCGTCGTGGACTACGAGGTGCTGCCCGCGGTGGTCGACCCGGAGCTGGCCCGGGACCCGGCGGCACCGAAGGTGCACGGCGACAAGGACGCCGCGGCCTCCCGGATGATCGACGGCAGCCGCAACGTCGCCGCCGAGGTGCACTCCGAGATCGGCTCCGTCGACGCCGGATTCGCCGACGCCGCCGTCGTCGTCGAGCAGGTGTGGACCACTCCCCGGGTGCAGCACGCCCACCTGGAGACGCACGCCGCCGTGGCCTGGCGGGCGGGCGACGGGCGGCTGGTCGTGCGGACCAGCTCGCAGGTGCCCTTCCTCGTCCGTGACGAGCTGTGCCGGATCTTCGGTCTCGACCGGCGGGAGCTCCGGGTGCTGACGGCCCGGGTGGGCGGCGGCTTCGGGGCCAAGCAGGAACTGCTCACCGAGGACGTGGCGCTGCTCGCGACCCTGCGCACCGGACGGCCGGTGCAGCTCGAGTTCACCCGCGGCGAGCAGTTCCACGGCGCCCCGAGCCGGCACCCGATGCGGATCGCCGTCCGGATGGGGGCGACCGCCGCAGGCGACATCACCGCCATCGCGATCGACGTGCTGAGCAACACCGGCGCGTACGGCAACCACGCCATCGGGGTGATGTTCCACGGCTGCAACGAGTCGCTGACCGTCTACCACTGCCCGAACAAGCGGGTCGACGCCGCCGCCGTCTACACCCACACCCCGCCGGCCGGGGCGTTCCGCGGGTACGGCCTCGGCCAGGTCATCCTGGCCGTCGAGGGGGCGCCGGACGAGATCTGCCGCCGGCTGGGGCTGGACCCGTACGAGGTGCGGCGCCGCAACGTGGTGCGGCCGGGCGAGCTGATGCTGTCCACCGACCCGGAGCCGCACGACGTCCGGTACGGCTCGCACGGCGCCGACGAGTGCCTGGACCTGGCCCGGGCCGCGATGGAGCGCGGCGACGGGGTCGAGCCGCCGGCCGGTGACCACTGGCGGGTCGGCAGCGGGATGGCGATGGCGATGATCGACACCATCCCGCCGCGCGGTCACTTCGCCGACGCGTCGGTGACCGCCGAGGCCGACGGCAGCTTCACCGTGCGGGTCGGGACCGCCGAGTTCGGCAACGGCACGGCGACCGTGCACACCCAGATCGCGGCGTCG
>JBQGEH010000475.1:0-11964 GCA_052039515.1 Nakamurella sp.
TATCATCGGTCATCCGATCCCGCCGCTGCCCGGAAGGCCCTCCCGCGATGACCCAGACCTACGACCGACTGGCCACCACCCTGGGCGCGGACCGCGAGACGCAGGTCGACGCCGACGAAGCCCGACGCCGCACGATCCGCCTCACCGACCTGGAGACGTGCAACAACTCCTTCATCGACTTCCGCACGCCGGTATCGGACCAGAAGGAGAACTACTCGCTGATCGGCAACGGCGTCTCGCAGAACGCCAACCAGTTCATCAACCTGTCCATCCCGCACGGCTTCAACGTGGGTGGCGCGGCGATGCCGAACGGCGTGACGAACTCGCTGC
Organism: Nakamurella sp.; assembly: GCA_052039515.1. Lineage (GTDB taxonomy): Bacteria > Actinomycetota > Actinomycetes > Mycobacteriales > Nakamurellaceae > Nakamurella. The sequence continues at coordinate 331 of JBQGEH010000475.1, forward strand.
ACATGCACTTCACCGCCGAGGTGTTCGTCATCGTCAAGGGCAGCTACACCTTCCGCTGGGGCCGCGACGGCGAGGAGGGCGAGTACGTCGCGTCGCCCGGCGACATCATCACGGTGCCGACCTGGATCTACCGCGGCTTCACCAACACCGGCCCGGACGAGAACTTCATGTTCACCTTCCTCGGCCAGGACGACACCGGCGGGATCCTCTGGGGCCCGTCGGTGCTCAAGGAGGCGGAGGGCTACGGCCTCTACCTCACCGAGGACAACCAGCTGATCGACACGGTGGCCGGTGACATGGTGCCGGAGGGGGTGCGGCTCATCGAGCCGATGCCCGACTTCGAGATCTCCAAGCTGCGTCACTACAGCGTCGAGGAGATGCGCCGCCGGGTCACCTCGAACGCCGACCGCGAGTTCTTCGACGACGCGCTGCTGTGCACCGCGGTGCCCGGCGGACACGCCCGGCTCGCGCTGGTCATCGGGTTCGGCATCACCGAGCACCGCTTCCAGGAGCCGCGGGTGTACAACCCGCACGGCTTCAGCCTGGCCGCGGTCCGCGCCGAGCCGGGGGAGGGCGTGCTCCTGCACACCCACGCCGAGACCCAGGTGCTGATGGTCACCGGCGGCGAGTGGGAGGTGACCCTCAACGAGACCGACCCGGTGTCGGTGCGTCTCGGCCTGCACGACACCTTCTCCGTGCCGCAGGGGGCGTGGCGGTCGTGGCGCAACGTCTCCGACGACCCGGAGGCGGAGATCCTCGTCGCCACCCGCGGGGACGGGCGGGTGCCGCTGACCTGGGCGCCCGAGATCGTCGCCGCCGCGCACCGGGCCGACGTCGCCTACGACGCCAACGGCTACCTCGCGCCGCAGTCGGTGGTCTCCCGCACCGCCGTCGACGACTGATCCGTTGCGTCCCAACCGGGTCCGGGAGCTGCTGGCCGCCGACGCCCTGGTGGCCAGCGGCTGGCTCTCCTCCGGCGACCCGTACACCGCGGAAGTGTTGTCGCACAGCGGTTTCGACGCGGTCACCGTCGACGTCCAGCACGGCATGTTCGGTGTGACCGAGGCGGTGCGCTGTCTGCAGGCGGTGTCCACCGGGCCGGCGGTGCCGCTGGTGCGCTGCCGGTCGCTGGACGCCGGTGACATCGGGCACCTGCTCGACGCCGGTGCCTACGGGGTCATCTGCCCGTCGATCGACTCCGCCGCCGACGCCCGGGCGTTGGTCGCCGCCTGCCGCTACCCGCCGGCGGGGCGCCGCAGTTTCGGTCCGGCCCGTGGGCTGCTGTACGGCGGGCCGGACTACGCCGCGCACGCCGACGCCACCGTGCTGGCCATCGCGATGATCGAGAGTGCCGCCGCTCTGGACCGTCTCGACGAGATCCTGGCCGTGCCGGGCCTCGACGCGGTGTTCGTCGGCCCCGCCGATCTGTCCATTGACTGCGGCTTCCCGACGTTCTCCGCCGCCACCTCGGCCCCGCTGGCCGAGGCGATGGGGCGGATCGCCGACACCGCCCGCGCCGCCGGCGTGCCGTGCGGCGCTTTCGCGCTGACCGCCGAGCAGGGCCGGGAGTTCGCCGACCGGGGCTACCGGCTCATCGCGGCCGGCAACGACATGGGCCTGCTGCGGGCCGAGGCGGCCCGGCGGCTGGCCGTACTGCGGGAGCCTGGCCCGGTCAGCCCGGGCTGACCGGCCCGTCCAGCAGCGAGGCGTAGAGCTCCGGCCGCCGGTCGGTGAACGAGTGGGCGAGCACGGTCAGCTGCTTGTCCCGGCCGCGGGTCAGGTCCAGCTCGGCGGTGACGGCGGTCGGGCCCGCATCCGGGTCGGCGGCGGCGACCACCCAGCCCTGCTCGTCCACGATCGCCGAGCCTGCCGTCCACTGCTGCCCGCGTTCGGTGCCGGTGCGGTCGCACAGCGCCATCGGCAGCCGGTTGATCCGGGCGGTGGCCATCGCGATCGTCACCTCCGGCGCCCGTTCGCCGGCCGGCCGGTCGACCAGCGGCCAGTTCGTCGGCACCACCAGCAGATCCGCCCCGGCCAGAGCGAGATGCCGGGTCAGTTCGGGGAACTCGGCGTCGTAGCAGATGAGCACGCCGAGTCGGCCGTGCGCGGTGGACACCACCCCGGGCACCGCGGAACCCGGGGTGAACCACAGCTTCTCGCGGTCCCACAGGTGGGTCTTGCGGTAGACCGCGAGCACCCCGGAGGCGTCCACCACCGCGGCGGAGTTGTACACCCGGTCGTCCGCCCCCAGCTCGGCGAAGCCGGCCACCAGGACGGCCCCCGACTCACCGAGCGACGCCGACCAGGCGTCGAACAGGTGGTGGTCGGCGGGCAGCGCCGCGGCCCGCGCCTCGGCGGCGTCGGTGAAGACGTAGCCACTGGTGCAGAGCTCCGGCAGCACCACGATGTCGGCGCCGTCGGCGACCGCGGCGTGTACCGCGGCGACCGAGCGGGCGGCGTTGCCGGCCGCGTCGCCGAGCACCGGGGCGAGCTGGCGGCACGAGACCACGGTCACGGCAACGACCTTCCGATCGGGGGAGACGACACGGCGGTGGCCGGACCCGGAGCCCGGCCACCACCGACGGATCAGGACGACGCTCAGCCGATGAGCGGCGTCGGATCGTCCTTGAGCAGCTGGGCCATCACGTCGAACTCGTTGAACAGCATCCAGTCCTCGACGATGCGCCCACCCGCGATGTACAGCTGGGAGATGCCCCAGATGTGCACCCGGCGCCCGGTCGGCTTGCCGTACAGGCTCCACCCGCGGTGGGTGCCGGAGCCGGCCCACCGGACCATCGCGCGGTAGCCCTCGTCGTCGTTGCCCATCCAGTAGACCTCGTCGACGTGCACGCCGAGATCGGGGAAGGTGGCGAGCAGGTTGCGTGCCATCGCCCGCGGCTCGGCCCGCCCGTAGCCCATCCGGTTGGTGGCGCCGTACCAGCGCACGTTCGGCGCGTACGCCCGGTCGATCGCCGAGAGGTCCCGCCGGTTGAACACGTCGTGGAACAGCGCCCGCAGGAAGTGGTCCGGGTCGAACCCGGCGCTCTCCGACGGCGGATAGGGGAAGGGCTTGCGCCCCCCCTCGAGCCGCTGCACCTCGGTGTTCTCGCGTTCGGTGAGCGGACGCAGCGCCCCGGCGTTGCCGAACGCCCTCGCCGCGGCGGCGACGTCCACCCCGACCTGCGCGAGCTTGGCGCCGGTGTTGTAGAGCACCCACTCCTCGTAGATCTCGTTGTCGGCGATGACGCAGTTGGCGATCACCCAGGTGTTGACCCGCTTGCCGGTCGGCGGGCCCCAGGCCCAGTGCCCGGTGTGCCAGCCGACGTTGAGCGCCCGGTGCGAGGTGACGAAACCCTGCTCGTCGTTGCCGGCCCAGATGACCTCGTCGGCGTAGTGCCGCATGTCGGGGAAGGTGTTGATGCTCTGCACCGTCCCGGCGACCATCTGCTCGATCCCGTGCCGGGGGCCGTGGTCGTCGAAGACCCGGCAGCCCGGTGCGTAGGTGTCGTAGATGTAGCCGATGTCCTGGTCCTCCCAGATGCGGTGGGTGATCCGCACGATGTAGTCGACGATGTCGACGTACTCGTCCTCGAACCCACGCATCGAGTGCCGGCGCGGACCGCGGGGGAAGCCCGGCTTGGTGGCGCCGCTGCCGTTCTCCAGCGAGATCGAGAAGTCGGTCGGCATCACCCGTTTCACCGCGTGGGTGGCGTTCTTGGAGGCGACCAGGTGGCTGGTGTCGGCGCTCTCGGTGGTCTCGGCGACCTCCGCCAGTGCGGCACCGTGGGGGGACGCACGGCCGGCGGCGGCCCCGTGGGGGGCCGCCGCCGGGGCCGACCCGGAGTCAGGAGGGAGCTCCGGTCCGTTCTTCATCGTCAGCAGTCCACCTTGTAGATGTACTGCTGCACGGTCGGATCGTCGACGTTGTCCTTGGTCGCGATGACGAACGGCGTGGTCTGCAGCCGGTCGACGCTCTCGCCGTTCAGCAGCTTGATCGCCGACTGGACGCCGAGGATGCCCTCGCCGTACGGGTACTGGACGACGAGACCGTCGACCGCGCCGGCCCGCAGGCCCTCGATGATCGGGTCCGAGGTGTCGTAGCCGACCAGCTTCACGTCACCGGTGCGGCCGGCTTCCTCGAGGCCGGTGATGGCGCCCTGGGTGTTGTTGGTGGTGATGCCGTAGACGCCCTTGAGGTTCGGGTTCGAGGCCGCGGCGGCGGACACGATGCCGGCGGCCTTGTCGGCCGCGTTGGCCGAGTACTGCTGGCCCAGGCTCTTGATGTTCGGGTACTTGGCGGCGAGCTGGTCCTCGAAGCCCTTGACCCGGGCGTCACCGATGAGCGAGCCGGTGGCGTTGTTGAGGATCAGCACCTCGCCGCCGTCCGGGCCGATCGCCGCGGCCAGCGCGTCGGCGGCCATCTGACCGCCGATGATGTTGTCGGACTGGATGTTCGTGCTCATCACGCTCTCGTCGGTGAGGTCACCGTCGATGCCGATGACCTGGATGCCGGCGTCCTTGGCCTCCTGCAGCGGGCCGATCATCGCCTCCGGGTCGGTGATCGAGATCATGATCGCGTCCGGCTTGTCGGCGATGAGCGCGTTGACGATCGCGGTCTGCTTGTCGACCGCGAAGGTCGGGTCGCCCTGGGTGACGAACTCCGCGCCCAGCTTGGCCGCCTCCGAGGCCGCGCCGCAGGACACCGAGGAGTAGAACGGCACGCCGGTGAGACCCGGGACGTACACGATCTTCTTGCCCTCGCCGGAACCGGGGGCCAGGTTCGGATCCGACGTCGCGAACGTCGCGCTGCCGCTGCTGGCGGTGGCCACCGAGCCGCTGGACTCGCTGGATCCCGACGCCGACGTCGTGCCGGAGCTCGACGAGGAGCTGTTGGCCGACGCGGTGGAGCTGGTGCTGGACATCGTGCTGGCCGCCGACGAGCTGGAACTGCTGCTGGCCGCGGGGGTGTCGCTGCTGCACGCGGCGAGACCGAGGGCGGCCGCGAGGACGGCGGCCGCCATGGTCGTCTTCTTGGAGAAGGACATCGACTCCTCTTTCAGGGTTTTCGGGCTTCGGGACGGGACGGGGGCGTGGAACTCCCCGCCGCCCCCCCGCGAGGGGGGGGGGGGGGGGGCGGGCGCGGGCGGGGGACCGCCGGTGCGTCAGGGTTTGTCGCGGCGGCGGCGCTTGAGCTGGTCCATGTAGACGGCGCCGATGAGGATCAGACCGATCGCGACCTGCTGCCAGAAGGCCTGCACGTTCATCACCACGAAGCCGTTGTTGAGCACGGTCGGGATGGACAGGCCGACGACCGTGCCGGCGACGATGCCGATGCCGCCGAACAGGCTGGTGCCGCCGAGGACGACACCGGTGATGACCTGCAGGCTGTCGGTGCCGTGACCGCCGATCGTGGTGGTGCTGTAGCGGATCAGGGACAGCATCCCGGCGAATCCGGCCAGCGCACCGGCGATGACGTAGAGCTTGATGAGGTGGCCGTTGACGTCGATGCCGGCCCGCCGGGCGGCCTCCTCGTTGGAGCCGATGATGTAGGTGTGCCGGCCGAACTTGGTGTAGGCCAGGATGAGTCCGCCGACGATGGTGACGATGACGGCGATCCAGATGATCCACTTCAGGCCGAGGAAGTTCTGGGCGTTGAAGGTGCGCAGCGCCTTCGGCACGGTGCGGACGTCGTTGCCGTTGGACAGCAGGTAGGCCACGCCGAGAGCCGCACCGAGCGAGCCCAGCGTGGTGATGAGCGCCGGGACCTTGAGGCGGGCGATGCAGAAGCCGTTGAACAGCCCCCACAGCACGCCGCCGCCGATCGAGACGGCCAGGCCGATCAGCATGGTGCCGACGCCGTCACCGCCGATCGCGCCCATCACCTTGGCCGCGCAGACCTGCCCGAAGACGAGCACCGACCCGATCGAGAGGTCGAAGCCGGCCGCCACCATGACGTAGGTGACGCCGACCGCCATCACCAGCAGGATGGCCATGTCCATCAGGATGTTGCGGGCGTTGGGGAAGGTCGGGAAGCCCTGCGGATCCATGATCGCGAAGAAGATCAGCAGCAGCAGCAGGACGCCGGTCATCAGCACCGGTGAGCTGGACAGCATCCGGCGGCGCAACCGGACCCAGCGGTCGTCGGTGGGTCGCTGCGGTTCGGACGCGAGCGGCTCGGCGCTGAGCGTGTCGGGCACGGCCTTGGTCATCGGAGGCTCCCGTCCAGGGCGCCGGTCATGGCACCCACCAGTTGTTCGACATCGGCCTCGCCGCGGCGGTACTGGGTGACCCGGCGGCCCATCCGCAGCACCTGCACGCGGTCGGAGACCTGCAGTACCTCGGGCATGTTGTGGCTGATGAGCACGACGGCGACGCCGCGGTCGGCGACCTTGCGGATGACGTCGAGGACCTTGCGGGTCTGCCGGACGCCCAGCGCCGCGGTCGGCTCGTCCATGAACACGAGGTCGTTGGCCCACATCACCGACCGGCAGATCGCCACACTCTGCCGCTGGCCACCGGACAGCGCCGCGACCGGCGCGTCCATGTCCTTCACGTCGGTGCCCAGCGAGACGAAGGACTCCAGCGCCTGCCGGCGCATCTCGGCCTTGTCGATGACGCCCAGCTTGCCGAGGAATCCCTTCTTCAGGATCTCCCGGCCGACGAAGGCGTTCTCGGCCGGTCCCAGCTCCGGCGCGAGAGCCAGGTCCTGGTAGACGGTCTCGATGCCGAGGTCGCGGGCGTGGATGGGGGAGGTGAAGCGGACGGGCTGGTCCTTGTAGATCAGTTCGCCGCGGTCGGGCTGGATGACCCCGGAGAGGATCTTCACCAGCGTCGACTTGCCGGCGCCGTTGTCACCGATCAGCGAGACGACCTCACCGGCGTCGACCGAGAAGTCGACGCCACGCAGCACTTCCACGTGGCCGTAGTTCTTGAAGATGCCTCGCGCTTCGAGCAGGGGGCTCAACGTGTCACCTCGGGGTTCGGGGGCGGGACGGCACAGGGGACTCGGGGTGCAGCCAGGGGCGGGGTCAGGAGCGGTAGCCGGCCAGCCGCAGCGTCGCGGTGGCCTCGTGTGCGCTCATACCCTCGTACGCCGAGATGGTCTCGACCGCCTCGGCCAGCAGCGGCGTCGCCTCCCGGGACACCCGCTGGTAGGTCAGCGGCTTGAGGTACCGCGAGACGGACAGGCCGGCGCTGTGCTTGGCGCCGCCGGCGGTCGGCAGCGTGTGGTTGGTGCCGCCCATGCCCTTGTCGGAGTAGGCGACCGTGCTCCACGGCCCGATGAACAGCGAGCCGTAGTTGGTGAGGCTCTTGTGGTACTGCTCGTCGTCGGCGGTCTGGATCTCCAGGTGCTCCGGGGCGAGCTCATCCATCAGCTGCACCGCGGTGGCGGTGTCGGCGACCCAGGTGACCGAACCGTAGTCGCGCCAGGCGGGACCGGCGATCGACCGGGTGGACAGGGTCTCGAGCTGGCGGTCGACCTCGGCGATGACCGCCAGGCCCAGCTCCCGCGAGGTGGTCACCAGCGCGGCGGGGGACTCCGGTCCGTGCTCGGCCTGGCCGAGCAGGTCGGCGGCCACGATGACCGGGTCGGCGGTCTCGTCGGCGATGACGGCGACCTCGGACGGCCCGGCCAGCAGGTCGATGGCGACCTTGCCGAACAGCTGCCGCTTGGCCTCGGCGACGAAGGCGTTGCCGGCCCCGACGAGCATGTCCACCGGCGGTTCGCCGAGCAGCCCGAACGCCATGGCGGCCAGTGCCTGCACGCCGCCGAGGACGAAGACCCGGTCGGCGCCGGACAGGTAGGTGGAGTAGAGCACCGCGTCCTGCGCGGAGCCGTCGGGCTGCGGCGGGGTGCAGGCCAGCACGGTGGGCACGCCGGCCACCTTGGCCACGCCGACGGTCATGAACGCGCTCGCGGTCAGCGGGAAGCGGCCGGCCGGCAGGTAGGCACCCACCCGCGGCACCGGGACGTAGCGCTGCCCGGCGACGACGCCGGGGGCGAGCTCCATCTCGAAGTCGGTGAGGTGCTCACGCTGCGCACGGGCGAAGGCCTTCGTCCGGGCGGAGCCGAGTTCCAGTGCGGCGCGGACGTTCTCGGGGAGCCGGTCGCCGCTGGTGGCCATGGTGGCCGCGTCGAGCTCGAGATCGGGGGAGTCCCAGCGGTCGAGTTCCCGGGCGTAGTGCCGGACGGCGTCCATGCCCTGGCTCTCGATGCGGGACAGCATCTCCGAGACGGTGGCGGCCACCCGCGGGTCGCGCTGACCCAGCGGGCCGGTGTGGGCGGGGGCCTTCAGGACCTCGTGAGCGCCGCCGAGGGCGGCGAGGCGGGATTCGGTGAGCTGCATGGGAGAACGCTAAGTCCGGACCGATCGCAGGACAACCTTGACCTTTCCCGCAGGTTCCATAGGGTTGTCCGATGCCTTCCGGGATCGTCCGATGACCCTCAACCAGCTCCGCGCCTTCCTGGCCGCCGCCCGTACCGGTTCGTTCACCGCGGCCGCGCAGGAGCTGCGGCTGGCCCAGGCGTCGGTGTCGGAGCTCATCCGCCGACTCGAGGACGAGTACGGCGTCGCGCTTTTCACCCGGGGTGGCCGGCGGTTGCTGTTGACGTCGGCGGGCAGCGAGTTGATGCCGTTCGCCGAGCAGTCGGTCGCTGCGGCCGACGGCGGCGCCCAGGCGCTCACCTCCATCCACTCGCTGGGCGGCGGGGTGGCCACCTTCGGGGTGCTGCGCAACGCCGACCACTACCTGCTGAGCGAGTTGGTGCAGCGCTTCCACCAGCGGTACCCGCAGGTCCGGGTCAGGCTGGTCGGCCTCAACTCGGTCGAGGTCGCGGCCGCGGTGACGGCCGGGGAACTCGAGGCGGGGCTCGTGGTGCTGCCGATCGACGATGACGGCCTCAAGGTCACGCCGTTGATGCGCGACGAGGTGCTCTACGCCAGCGCGCATCCCGAGCGGCTCACCGCGCCGGTGGACATCACCGCGTTGGCCGCGGCCGACCTCGTCCTCTACGACGCGCACTACGGCTGGAACGATCCCACCCGGCGCCAGCTGGCCGAACGGGCGCAGCTGGCCGGGGTCAAACTCGAGCCGATGATCGAGGTCGAGCACGTCGAGTCGGCGCTGAACCTGGTGGCCCGCGGCATCGGGGACACCATCATCTCGCGGGCGGTGTTCGACAGTCCCATCTGCCCGCCGGGGGTGCAGGTGGTCGGGTTCGCCGACCCGCTGTACGACACCATCGCCTTCATCCGGCGGGAGGCCGCGGTGCTGTCGCCGGCCAGCCAGGAGATCGGCCGGCTGGCCCGCGGGATGCTGCTCTCCCGACCGGACGGGAGTGCCTTCCGCTGAACGGGTCTCGACTCACCGCAGCCAGTCGGTGAGCACCGCGGCGAGCGCGGGCGCATCGGTCAGCGGGGTCATGTGTCCGGCGCCGGGGAGGGTGACGTGCCGGGCGTGCGGCAGTCCGGCGGCGAGCTCGGCCTGCAGCGCGGGGCGGCAGACCGTGTCCTCGGATCCGCTCACCACCAGGGTGGCCGCGGTGATCCGGTCCAGGGTCGGCAGGCTGTCCGGTCGGGTCGCCTGCGCGCGCAGCTGCCGGAGCAGTCCGTCGGCGCCGACCGCCCGCGCCATCCGGTCCCAGCGGGCCCGGTGGACGGAGGCGTCCGGGTGGCCGGCCGGGAGGTTGGCGTCGGCGAGATCACCGGTGACCGCGTCGAAGTCGCCGGCGTCGAGCCGGTCGGCGAGGTCCGACCAGGCCGCCAGCTGCGCGTCCGACGGCCCCCGCCCGCTCGCGTTGACCAGCGCCAGCCGCTCCACCCGCCCGGGGGCGGCGCGGGCCACCTCGAGCGCGACGATGCCGCCGAGCGAGTGTCCGACGAGCGCGAACCGTGGGGGCGCCGCGGCCAGCACCGACGCGGCCATCCCGGCCACCGTGTCGTCCAGGTCGATGCGCAGCGCGAGGTACCGGCGGTCGGCCGGCAGCCCCGGTACCACGTCGTCCCACACCGACACGTCGCCGAGCTGCCCGGCCAGCAACACCACCGGCAGCGCGGTCGCGGTCTCCGGCGGGGTGGCGAGCCGGGCCAGGGCCTGCCGTCGGACGCTACCGAGATCGACCGCCGTCCAGGGGGTGTCGGCCGTCGACGGAGCCCCTGCCGGATCCTCGAGCACGGTGAGGTGACGCGAGTCGATGATCCGCAGCCCCGACGCCGGGTCCACCCGGCGGGCGGTCGGCATCACCGCGGCGTCCACGCCGAGCCGGGCCCAGCGGGTGATCAGCACCGGGTCCTCCACGGTGACCAGCACGGTCAGGCCGCAGGCGTGCGCGAGCCGGACGTGCTGCCGCAGCTGCCACTCGTCCGCGGGCCCGTGGACCAGGTCGATGAGCACGAAATCCAGTCCGGCGCCGCTGACGTCGACGATCTCGGCTTCCGCGGGCATCTGCACACGGGCGCCCCGGTGCCGCCCGGTGTCGGCGCCGGTGGTCTCAGCGGGGAGCGGCATGGGTGCGTCGCACCACCAATCGGGTCTCGAAGGTCTCCTGGACGGGACCGTCCAGCTCACCGGCCATCCGGGAGAGCAGGATCTCGGCGGCGCGGCGGGCCATCGCGGCCATCGGCACCGCCACCGTGGTCAGCCCGAGGACCGGCCAGCCGGCCATCTCGATGTCGTCGAAGCCGACCACCGAGACGTCGCCGGGCACCGCCAGTCCCGCCGCGCGGGCGGCGTTGAGCGCGCCGACGGCGAGGGTGTCGTTGGCGCAGAACACCGCGCTGGGACGGTCGGCCGCCGCCATCAGCTCCGTGAAGCCGGCCACCCCGGCGGCGAAGGCGAAACTGCCCGGGCGGGCCAGCGCGATCGGCGTCATCCCGGCGGCGGCGAGCCCGGCCCGCAGCCCCTCCTCGCGGTCGCGGGCGCTGCTGGCCTCGGCCGGCCCCAGGACGGCGCCGATCCGGGTGTGCCCGAGCGACAGCAGCAGTTCGGCGACGAGCCGCCCCCCGCCGTGGTTGTCGGCGGTGACGGTGTCGGCGTCGGCGACGTCGGACGAGCGGTTCAGCTGGACGAACGGCACCCCGCGCCGGCGCAGCTCCCCGGCCACCGACGAGTGCACCGCCGGGGTGGTCAGCACCGCGCCGTCGACCGACCCGTCGAACAGCCGGTCGTAGGCGTCCTTCTCGTCACCGCGCTCGGCCAGCAGCACCATCCGGTACCCGCCGGTGCTGAGGGTGTCGTGCAGCGGGGCGACCAGCGTCGGATAGCTCGGGTTGTCCAGGTCGGTGACCATCGCGACCTGGCGGGTGGTGCGGGTGGCCAGGCTGCGGCCGCGTTCGCTGGGGACGTAGCCCAGACTGGCCGCGGCGGCCGCGACCCGGTCCCGGGTGAGCACCGACACCCGGCCGTCGCCCCGCAGGGCGCGGGACACCGTCGGCTGCGAGACACCGGCCAGCCGGGCGACGTCGTGACTGGTCACCACCATCCGCCCCACCTCCGTCCGGCTCGCGGAGCACCCATTCTGGCGCACCCGGCGGCCGGCCGGGCACCGCGCCGGCGGGCGGCGGCCGGGCCGCCGGCTCACCGGGCGATCATCCCGCCCGACAGGTCGATGTCGGCTCCGCACAGCCCCGGCAT
>JBQGEH010000476.1:0-15085 GCA_052039515.1 Nakamurella sp.
GCCCGCGGTCCTCGAGGCGTCGTACGACGTGGGAGAGACGCGGCAGCGTGGCGTTGGTGCGCTGGGCGAGGCCCGTCATGCGCAGGGTGCGCTCCGGGGCCTCCGACAGCATCGCGAGCACGAGGTACTCGAAGTGGGTGAGCCCGGCGTCCCGTCGCAGCTGGCCGTCGAGTACGCCGGGGAGCAGCTCCACGACGGCGATCAGCCGCAGCCAGGTGCGGCGTTCCCGCTCGTCCAGCCAGGGTCCGTCCATCCCGCGAGCCTAGCCACATGGTTGACGCGACAACTTCCGCCGGCTCGTGAAGCCCGGCCGAAGTCGGCTCAGCCGGCGGCCCGGGCCCGGTAGGCCCGCACGGCGGCACGGTTGGAGCAGGTCAGGTCGCAGTAGCGCTTGGAACGGTTGCGCGACAGATCGACCAGCACGTCCCCGCAGTCGGCGTTGGCGCACACCCGGAACCGGCTGAGCTCGTCGGCGCGGACGACGTCGACCACCGCCATCGCGGCCTCCACCGCCATCCGGGCGGCCAGCGGGGCGTCGTCGGAGGTGGCGTGCAGGTGCCAGTCCCACTGGTCGTGGCGCACCAGCTGCGGCAGGGCCCGGAACTCGGCCAGCAGTTCGTTGACCAGCCCGACGACCGCGTCCCGGTCGAGCTCCCAGAACCGCCGGATGCGGGGCCGGAGCTCCTGCACCGCCCGCAGTTCGGCGTCGGTGTGCTGCCGGCTGCCGGTCCAGCCCCAGGTGGTGACGAAGTCGTCCAACGCCGCCCGGTCGGGCAGCCGCTCGACCGCGCCGGCGGTGTTCACCCAGGCTGCGGCCCCGGCCAGCGCGACCTCGGTGTCATCAGTGAAAACCATGTTGACTCCTCACCCGCGCCGCGGCTAGCGTCATCAGCATAGACGCCGATGGCTTGTGACGCCGGGCGCGCTGGAGCATCAGGGAGCGCCCGTGACCGCCGCCGTGACCACCCCCCGCAGCGCCTGGGCCGGCATCGCCTTCGCCGTGCTGTCGGCCGCGGCGTTCGGCACCTCGGGCACCTTCGGCAGCTCGCTGATCGCGGCCGGATGGACGCCGCCGTTGGTCATCCTGATCCGGATCGGGCTGGGCGCATTGATTCTCGCCATCCCCACCGCCCTGAGCCTGCGCGGTCGCTGGTCTCTCGTCTGGTCGTCGCGCCGGACCGTCGTGCTGTACGCCCTTCTCGCGGTGGCCAGCGCGCAGGTCTTCTACTTCTACGCGGTGCAGCGGCTGTCGGTGGGGGTGGCGCTGATGCTGGAGTACCTCGGCGTGATCCTGGTGGTGGTCTGGATGTGGCTCCGGCACGGGCAGCGGCCCCGGCGGCTGACCGTCATCGGCGCGGTGCTGGCCGTGGTCGGTCTCGCCCTGGTGCTCGACCTGCTCGGCGACACCCGGATCGACCTGGTCGGCGTGCTCTTCGGGCTGGCCGCGGCGTTCGGGCTGGCCGCCTTCTTCGTCATCTCGGCCCGCTCGGAGGACGCGCTGCCGCCGGTGGCGATGGCCGGGCTCGGGATGGGTCTGGGCGCCGTGGTGCTCGGCCTGCTCGGCGTGGTCGGGCTGCTGCCGATGCGCGCCGGCGCGGCCACCGTCCGGCTGGCCGGCGCCGAGTTGCCCTTCTGGGCACCGTTCCTCGGGCTCTCGGTGATCGCCGCCGCGTTCGCCTACGCGGTCGGGGTGATCGCCGCCCGGATGCTCGGCGCGACCCTGGCGTCGTTCTTCGGGCTGACCGAGGTGCTCTTCGCGGTGCTGTTCGCCTGGCTGCTGCTGGCCCAGCTGCCCACCGGGATCCAGCTGGCCGGCGGGCTGCTCATCGTCGGCGGGGTGGCGTTGGTGCGCTCGGACGAGCTGCGCCGCGACCGGCGGGCCCGCGGGGTCCTGCAGACCGTCGAGGCCGGCTGACACCGATTGGCTCAGCGCCCCGCCGCGTACCCCTGCCGACCGCGCGGGTCCGACGCCGCCGACAGCCGTCCGGCCCGGTCCCGGCGCACCACGCACAACCGCCCCAGCGACCACGGCGGCGCCACCACGACCTCGTGCCCACGTCGCCGCAGGTCCGTGAGAACGTCCTCACCCCAGCGTTGTTCGACCACGATCTGACCCGGATACGCCTCCCGCGGCCAGAACGACCCCGGGAAGTGCGTGGTGTGGAACATCGGTGCGTCCACGGCACGCTGCAGATCCGGGCCGCCCGGTGCGTCCACGTCGGCGCCGAGGACCAGGCGCAGGAAGAAGGTCAGCTGCCACTGGTCCTGCTGATCGCCGCCCGGGGTGCCGAACGCGAGCTCCGGGCGGCCGTCGCGGACGGCGATGGTCGGCGACAGCGTCGTGCGCGGCCGGCGCCCCGGGGTGAGCGAGGCGGGCAGACCGGGCTCCAGCGTGGTCATCTGCAGCCGCGTCCCGAGCGGGAACCCGAGGTCCGGGATGACCGGTGAGGACTGCAACCAGCCGCCGCTCGGGGTGGCGGCGATCAACGTCCCCCAACGGTCGGCGACGGCGACATGGCAGGTGTCGCCGCGGGTCCGTCCGCTGCGGTCCACCGTCGGCTCCCCCACGCCCACCGCGTCGACCGGTCCCGCGGCGACGTCGGCGAGCCGGGGCACACGGCCCCCCGGGGTACCCGGCCGCAGCTCCGGCGAGGCGGTGCCGGTGATCAGCGCGCGCCGGTCGGCGGTGTAGGCGGGATCGAGCAGCTCGGCCAGCGGCACGTCGGGGTGGTCGCCGTACCAGGCCTCCCGGTCGGCGAACGCGAGTTTGGCCGCCTCGACCACGGTGTGCACGAAGTCGGCGGTCCCGGGTCGCAGGTCGATCCCGTCGAGCAGCCGCAGCTGCTGCAGGAACACCGGACCCTGGGTCCAGGCCGGCGCCTTGGCCACCGTCCAGGGTCCGAAGGTCGTGGTCACCGCCGGTTCCCGGGTTGGCCGCCAGCCGGCCAGGTCCGCTCCGGTGATGACCCCGGTGGAGCGTCGTCCGGAGGTGTCGCGCCAGGCCGTGCGGCTGAACGCGTCCACGGCCTCAGCGACGAAGCCCTCCGACCAGGCCCGGATGGCGGCGTCGACCGCGGCCTCCCGGCCCGGCCCGACCGCGGCGTCGACGAGCCGGCGGTAGGTGGCCGCGAGCGGCGGGTTGGTCAGCGTCTCCCCGGCCGCGGGCACCCGCCCGGCCGGCAGCCACCGGTCGGCCGAGGTCGACCAGTCGGCGCGGAACAGGTCGGCGACCCCGCCGATGGTGCGCGCGATGGACGGCAGCACCGGGAAGCCGTGCTCGGCGTAGTGCACCGCGAACGACAGCACCTGCCCGACGGTCGCCGTTCCGGAGTCACGCAGCAGGGTCAGCCAGGCCACGACGGATCCGGGCACCGCGGCGGCGAGCAGCCCGGTGCCGGGCACCACGCGGTGCCCGCGGTCGCGGTAGGCGGCGATCGACGCACCGGCCGGCGCCGGGCCCTGGCCACCGAGCACGACCGGGTCGGCACCGCGTTCGCTGATCAGCAGGACCAGGTCGCCGCCCGGGCCGTTGAGGTGCGGTTCGACGACCTGCAGGACGAAGGCCGCCGCGACCGCCGCGTCGACCGCGTTGCCGCCGGACTCGAGCATGGCCATCCCGGCCGCGGACGCCAGCCAGTGGGTGCTCGACACCATCCCGAAGGACCCGCTCAGCGCCGGTCTCGTCGCGTCCACGGCATCGCCCCGATCGTCCGGCGGCCCCGGACGGTCCGCCGCCCGCGGACGCTACCAAGGTGGCCGGGCGGACCCACCGGCCCGTCAGGGCGCGGCGAACCACCCGCTCGGCGCGAGCGGCGCGTCGGCCACCATCCGCGGCACGTACTGCTCGGCGAACACCCGCGCGGTCAGCTCCCGCCGGCTGCGCACACCGGCTTTGGCGAACACCGCCTTCAGGTGGTCCTGCACGGTCCAGGCCGACAGGTGCAGCCGGGTCGCGATCTCCGCCGTCCCCATCCCCTGCAGGACGAGCTGCACCACCTGCTGCTCGCGGCCGGTGAGCCCGTACGACGCGACGACGAGGGGCACGACCTCCGGCGGTCGCGCCTCCTCGATGGTCACGACGATCTCCGGCGACCCGCCGTCCACCGCGATCAACGGCGACGCGTGCGCGACGACCCAACCGCCGGACGTGGTCCGCAACCGCATCCGCGGGACCTCGGTGTGCCGGCCCTCCGCGTACGCGCGGGCGGCCCCGACGAGGGCGCGCAGTCCGAACGGCAGCGGGGCGTCCCCCAACGGCCCGCCGCCGAGGGCGGCGACCCGGGCGGCGGCACCCACGCTGGCCCGGCCGACCCGGCCGGCGGCGTCCAGGACGAGGACCGCCGGACCGAACGCCCCGTCGACGGCGGCGGCGGATCCGGCGACGAGCGCGGTGCGCATCCCGCGCGCGAACACCGGCGCGACGGCGCTGACCAGCTCCTGCTCGTCGGGGGCGAACGGCGCCGATCCGTGCTCGCGGAACAGCGCGAACACGCCCCAGGTGT
The DNA here is from genome assembly GCA_052039515.1 of Nakamurella sp. Taxonomy (GTDB): domain Bacteria; phylum Actinomycetota; class Actinomycetes; order Mycobacteriales; family Nakamurellaceae; genus Nakamurella. The sequence continues at coordinate 4,503 of JBQGEH010000476.1, forward strand.
CACCGTCGGAGCGCAGCGCCGCACGCAGCTCGTCGTCGAAGTCGTAGGTGGCCCGGAAGAAGTCGGTGTGCCGGGCGGAGCGCTCCGGGCGGCCGGCCGTCTCCCGGTGGGTGGAGGTGACGCCGCCCGGCCGGCGCATGGTCGTCCGGAAGTCCCACGCCTCACCGGCCTCGTACTCCCAGAACGCCCACTGGTCGTCCTCGTCGTCGGTCAGGCCACCCCACTTGACCGTCGCGGTGATGAGCTCGGTGGCCGGGTCGACCGGTGCCAGGCAGGCCGCGGTGAACGGCAGCGCCTGCCGCAGCACGTCCAGGGCCGCGGTCGCGAACTCCGGCAGCGGCAGACCGGCGGCGGCGAGCCCGTCCAGCCGCGCACCGAGGCGGTCGGTCCCGAGCCTGGTCACTCCCGCAGTATCGCGGCGCACCGCACCCCGGCGGAACCCCAGGTTTCTGGGATGGTGCCGCGCGGCGGGGCGGGCGAGGCTCGTGATCGTACCGCCGCCCGCCCCGGGCGGCCCCCACCGATCGCGGCCCGCCGCGGAGGAGACCCGCAGAGATGACCAGCACCGTCCGTCCCGACCTGGTGGCGCTGTGCGCCGTGGTGTCCGGCCCCGTCCTGACCCCCGGCGACCCCGGGTACGCCGAGGAGACCGCCGGGTTCAACGTCGCGCACCGGGTGGCGGCCGCCGTGGTGGTGGCGGCGGTCGACGCGGCCGATGTCGCCGCCGCCGTCCGCGGGGCGGCCGCGGCCGGGCTGACCGTGCGGGCGCAGGCCACCGGCCACGGCCTCGTCGACGACCTCGCCGGCGTGCTGCTCATCTCCACCCGACGGTTGGACACGCGGTCGGTGGACCCGGTCGCGGGCACCGCACGGGTCGGCGCCGGGGTGCGCTGGCGGGCGGTGGTGGACGCCGCCGCCCCGCACGGCCTGGCCCCGCTGAACGGTTCGGCGTCCGGGGTGGGCGCCGTCGGGTACACCCTCGGCGGCGGGGTCGGCCCGTTGGCCCGCCGCTACGGATTCGCCGCCGACCACGTCCGCGCGCTCACCCTGGTCACCGCCGACGGTGCGGTGCGCCGGATCGACCCGGACCACGACGCCGACCTGGTCCGGGCCGTCCGCGGCGGCCGGCCCGGCTTCGGCGTCGTGACGGAGATGGAGATCGGGCTGGTGCCGGTGGCCCGCTTCGTCGGCGGCGGCCTGTTCTTCCCGGGCGAGTCGGCCGCCGCGGTGCTGGACGCCTGGGCGCGCTGGGCACCGACGATGCCGGACGGGGTGACCACCTCCGTCGCGCTGCTGCGGTTGCCGCCGGACCCGCAGCTGCCGCCGCCGCTGCAGGGCCGTTTCGTCGTGCACCTGCGCTACGTGGACCTGGGCGACACCGAGACCGCCACCCAGCGGCTGGCGCCGCTGCGCGCGGCGGCCCCGGTGCTGATCGACACGGTCACCGAGATGCCCTACGCCGCGGTGGACGCCGTCCACATGGACCCGCCCACTCCGATGCCGGTGTACGACCGTGGCCTCACCCTCGGCGCGTTCACACCCGAGATCGCGCAGACGCTGGTGCAGCACGCCGGCGCCGAGTCCGGCACGGCGCTGGTGATGCTCGAGGTACGGCTGCTCGGCGGGGCGCTGGGCCGCCCCGCGGCGGTGCCCGACGCCGTCGCCGGCCGGGACGCGGCGTTCGGGATCTACACGCTGGCCATCGCCGCCGGCCCGGCCGCCGAGCTCGGCCGGCGCCACGTCGACGCGCTGGTCGCCGCGCTGGCCCCGCACCGCACCGGGGCGCTGCTGAACTTCCTCGGTCACCCCGGACCCGGCGAACCCGCCGCCCTGTGGTCTGCCGAGGAACGGCAGCGGCTGACCGACACGGCGCGTCGGCACGACCCCGACGGGATCTTCGGCGGAGCGCTCACCGCCTGAGCGGTTCCCGACAGCAGGGTGAACTTTCGGTCGTCGGACGCAAGCACAGCGTCACCGGACACGGCAATCGGGTGGTGGACCCCAGGACCGCCCCCCACCGGTCACCGTGGGTGAGACGTCGTGCCCGGTCGGATCAATAACGCCTGGTCAGAGGGCCTGTGTGCGGTTGTCCGGCACCGGACGCAGTTGATTGACTCCCGTCGATCATCCGCGTCCGGGCCGTCGGGCGCGTCCACCCGACGACAGAGGACCCGATGCCGACGTTCCGTTCCCCGGACCGCTCCACCCCCGGACGCCTGCGGCGCTGGGCCGCCGCGCTGGCCACCGTCCTGCTCGTCGGTGGGGCGACCACCGCGCTCGGCCCGGCGGCCCAGGCCGCACCCGCGACCGGTGCGAACTTCATCGCCACCGGCCACGACCTGGACTTCCACTGCGCCTGGGGGCAGACGCCGTCGTGTGACTACCTGCGGCTGACGGTCGCGTCGGTGCGCAAGGGCAGCACGCTGCCGGTGCTCGCCATCGACAGCGGCACCACGCTGCCGACCGCGCTGGGCTACTCCGGTGTCACCCCGGTGGTCACCCTCAACCCGGCCAACGAGGCGACGTTCAACGCCGCGCCGTTCACCGACGCCTCGGGTGCGCCGCTGTACAGCGCGATCGTGGTCGCGTCCTCGTCCTACGTCGTGAGCATCACCCCGCAGCAGTCGACGGTGATCAACAACCGGGCCGCCGACTTCAAGACGTTCTTCAACGGTGGCGGCGGCATCCTCGCGCTGTCCAGCGTCGGCCAGACCGACACCCTGGGCCGCAGCTACTACGCGTTCGTGCCCATCTCGATCACCGGCTCGGACGTGAATCCGCCGTTCACGCCGACCGCCGCCGGCTCCGCCCTCGGCATCACCGACGCCATGATCAACTGCTGCGCCACGCACAACAGCTTCGCCGAGCCCACCGACCCGGTCGTCGTCCTCGAACGCGACCGTCTGAACTTCGCCGAGACCATCGCCGCCTTCGACGCCCGGATCAGCGACGGAGGCTTCACCGCCGACCCGGTCGTCACCATCGACGGCGGCGCCACCGTGGCCACCAACGACACCACCCCGACGATCAGCGGCACCACGGACGCCCCGGCCGGCACCGCGGTGACCGTCACCATCGGCGGCCAGACCCTCAGCGGCACCGTCGGCGACGGCGGCGTCTGGTCGGTCACCGCGGCGACCCTGCCCGAGGGCAGCTACCCGGTCCAGGCGTCGGTCACGGTCGCCACCAAGACCGGCACCGCCACCCAGACCGTGGTGGTCGACACGACCGCGCCGGTCGTCGCCGTCGACGGCGGCGCGACCCTGCTGCGCAACGATCCGACCCCGACGCTCACCGGCACCACCGACGCGCCGGCCGGCAGCACCGTCACCGTCACCGTCGGCGACCAGTCGCTGACCACCACCGTGACCGACGCGGGCACCTGGTCGGTCACCCCGGCGACGCTGTCCGACGGCACCTACCCGGTGTCCGTCGCGGTCGCCGACGCCGCCGGCAACCCGGCCACCGCCACCGCGACGCTGACCGTGGACACCGTCGGCCCGGCGCTGACCGTGAATGACGGCGCCGGCCAGCTCACCCGGGATCCGGCCGCCCCCGTCTCGGGCAGCACCGACGCCCCCGCCGGCAGCACCGTCACCGTCACCGTCGGTGGGCAGACGCTGAACGCCACGGTCGGCGCGGACGCTACCTGGTCGGTCACCCCTGCGGCCCTGGCCGACGGCGAGTACACCGTCACCGTCTCCGTGTCCGACGCGGCCGGCAACACCACCACCGACACCGTCACCCGGGTCGTCGACACCACCGCTCCGACCGTCACGCTGGACGGCGGCAGCGAGCGGTTGATCAACACCACGACCACCACCGTCGCGGGCAGCACCGACGCCCCCGCCGGCACCGAGGTCGAGATCGTCGTCGGCGCCAGCACCTACTCCGCCACCGTGGACGGCGACGGCCGGTTCAGCACGTCCGTCGAGGTCATCCTCGACGGCACCTACCCGGTCACCGTCACCGTCCCCGACGCCGCCGGGAACGCTGGCACCGCCACCCAGTCGTTGACCGTGGACACCACGCTGCCGCTCATCACCATCGACGGCGGGCGCCAGATCGCCACCAACGACACCACCCCGACCCTGACCGGCACCACCGGCGCGACCCCCGGGTCCACCGTCACCGTGTTCATCGCCGACCAGAGCTACGAGACCACCGTCGCCCCCGACGGCACCTGGACCGTCACGATCGGCGTCCACGACGACGAGGGCGGGGAAGGTGACGGCGACCACGACCACGGCCCGCTCACCCCCGGCACCTACGAGGCCAACGCCAGCGTCGCCGACGAGGCCGGCAACGTGGCGATCGCCAGCCAGCAGCTCGTCGTCGACCTCGACGCCCCGCTGCTGTCCTTCGACGGGCCCGCCTCGGTGATCAGCCCGACCACCACCCCGACCGTGTCCGGCACCACCGACCTGCCCGCCGGCGCCACCGTCACGGTGACCGCCGGGGACGTCAGCGCCACCGCCACGGTGACCGCCGACGGCACCTGGTCGGTGACGCTGCCGGCCCTGCCGCAGGGCACCGTCCAGCTGGTCGCGACCGCGACGGACGAGGCCGGCAACACCTCCACCGCGATCCAGAACCTGCTGGTCGACAGCATCGCGCCGGAAGGCACCGTCGACGGCGAGGCGCAGGTGCTGACCAACGACCCGACCCCGACGCTCAGCGGCACCACCGACCTGCCCGAGGGCGCACCCGTCCTGGTCACCATCGACGGCACCACCGTCGCGGTCCCGGTCGGCGCCGACGGCACCTGGACGCTCACCCCGGCCGAGAACCTGCCCGACGGCACCTACGTCGTCGAGGTCGCCTTCGTCGACGCCGCGGGCAACACCACCACTCGCACCGTCACCTGGGTGATCGACACGACCGCCCCCACCGCGGAGATCCCGGCGACCAACACCGCGGACACCACCACCGGCGCGACGATCTCGGGAACCAGCGACGCCCCGGCGGGCTCGGCGGTGGCGGTCACCGTGGCCGGCACCACCTACACCACGACGGTCGGCGAGGACGGCACCTGGTCGGTGACGACCGCGCCGCTGGCCGCCGGGGAGTACGAGGTCTCGGTGACCGTCACCGACCCGGCCGGCAACGTCGGCACCTTCGTTCAGGTGCTGTCGGTGACCGCGCCGACCGAGTCGACCCCGCCGACGACGGACACCCCGACCTCGGAGCCGACCACCCCGTCGACCACTCCGTCGACCTCGGCGGCGCCGACCACGGCCCCCACGACGACCACCGCGGTGGTCACGACCACCAGCACGACGGCGTCCACGGGGAAGTACGGACTCGCCTACACCGGTTCCAGCGCGGTCGACCTGATCGTGCCGGGCGCCGGCCTGCTGCTGCTGGGCGGCCTGCTGGTCTTCGGTGTCCGCCGGAGCCGGACGCGGCACCAGCACTGATCGCCTGACCCCACCGGCCCCGGAGCGCCCGCTCCGGGGCCGGTGGCGTGTCCGGGGTCAGCGGGCGAACGTCAGGTGCGTGATGCCGCTCTCGGCCGCCTCGGTGGTCACGTCGTAGCCGGATTCCAGGCCCCGCAGGTCGTCCCACAGCCGAGTCCCACGACCCAGCAGGATCGGCGCGATCGCCACGTGCAGCCGGTCGACCAGCCCCGCCCGCAGGAAGTCCCGGACGACGGTCGCCCCGCCGCCGACCCGGACGTCTCCCCCGCCGGCCACGGCGGTGGCCTGCTCGAGCGCCTCGGCCGGCGCGGCGCTGAGGAAGTGGAACGTGGTGCCGCCGGCCATCGCCAGCGGCGGCCGCTCGCGGTGGGTGAGGACGAACACCGGGACGTGGAACGGGGGCTCCTCGCCCCACCAGCCCCGCCAGTCCGGGTCGTCGGGGAAGCTGTGCAGCCCGAACATGCCGGCCCCCATGATCTCGGCCCCGACACCCTCGAAGTAGCGGCTCGCGTAGGCGTCGTCGACACCGGTGGTGCCCGCTCCCGACGTGTCACCGAACACCCGGGCCTGCATCGTGCGGGTCCCGAGGTAGGCCGCGACCAGCCGGCCCCAGTCGCTGCCGATCGGGTCGTCCGGCGTCTGATCGGTGGTGGTGGCGAATCCGTCGAGGGAGATGTTGAGATCGACCCGGACCACCATGGCACTACCTCCCGGAGTGATTGCGATGTGCAACCACTGTGGCGGATCCGTCCAGGGCGGTCAAGGTGCGGAGGCGACCCTCGGGACGGCCCGGTCGCGCCGCCGGTCGTCGGTCACGACACCACGACCCCGCGCCCGCGGCGGGATCCACACCTGGTCCGCGGGCGTCGCCGCGGTCGTCGGGGTCGCGCTGACCACCGTGGCGGCGTTCGTCGACGGCGGCCGCGCCGCTCTCGCCTGCGCGGTCTGGACGCTGACCGCGATCGCCCTGTTCACCGTCAGCGCCACCTACCACCGGCGCCGGTGGCCGACCGAACGCGGCCGGCTGTGGGCCAAGCGGCTCGACCACTCGATGATCTTCCTGTTCATCGCCGGGACCTACACCCCCGTCACGGTGCTGGCCCTGCCGGCGGACGAGGCCCGCGGGGTCCTGACGCTGGTGTGGGGCGGGGCGCTGGCCGGGGTGGCCCTCAAACTCGGCTGGCACGGGTTCCCGCGGTGGCTCGGCGTGCCGATCTATCTGGCCCTGGGCTGGGTGGCGGTGTTCATCGTCCCCGGCGTGTACACCGCCGGCGGGACGGTGCCGGTCCTGCTGCTGGCGGCCGGTGGACTGCTCTACACGCTGGGCACCGCCATGTTCGCGTTGAAGTGGCCGGAACCGTGGCCGGGGGTGTTCGGCTTCCACGAGATGTTCCACGCCGCGGTGTCTCTCGCCGCGGCCTGCCACTGCGTCGTCATCTGGATGCTGCTGCTGGGGTGACCCGGAACGACGACGGCACCGCCGCACCCCGAGGGGTGCGGCGGTGCCGGGAACTGCGGTGCGGCGGCCTACTTCAGGACGAAGGAGTAGGTCCCGGTGTGCTGGCTGTCGTCGACACCGGTGCGCACGACCAGGCTGTAGGTGCCGGTGGTGGGCAGGGTGAAGGAGGTGTCGTAGCCGATCCAGGCGTTGAGCAGCTGGCCGCCGTTGGCGTCGTAGACCCAGATCTGGGCGTAGTTGCCGGTGGTGTCGGACAGGTAGTCGTAGCTGATCTTCTGGCCGGCGGTGCCGGAGAAGGTGTACCGATCCACCGATCCGATGGTCTCCAGGTTGCCCGCGCCGCTGCCCGGGACGCCGTTGGAGACGGTCTTGCCCAGGGTGTAGGCGAACTTCTGCTCGGCCGGGGCGACCAGCAGCCGGAACGAGTAGGTACCGACATGCGTGGTGTCGGTGGTCTCGACCTTGAGGGTGTAGGTGCCCGACGCCGGGAGCACGATGTTGCCGCGGTCGTAGGCGATCCAGGTCTGCAGGACGGTCTGCCCGGACGGGCCGGTCAGCGTGACCCAGCCGTAGTTGCCGGTCTTGTCGGCCAGGTTGTCGTAGAACAGCACCTGTCCGGCGGTGCCGGCGAAGGTGTAGGTGTCCTTCGCGCCGGCCGCCTCGAGGTTGCCCGCCCCGGCGCCGGGGACACCGTCGGACACGGTGCTGCCCAGGGTGTAGGCGAAGGTCCCGGTACCGCCGCCGGCCGCCTTGAGCACGAGACTGTAGGTGCCGGTGCGGGCGTCGTTGTCGTTCATCTTCACGGTCATCGTGTAGGTGCCGGTGGCCGGGAGCGTGAGGAGGCCGCTGTCGACCTCGACGTAGCTGTTCACCACGGTGCTGCCGTCCGGCGCCTTGATGACGAGAGTGGCGTCACCGGAGACGGTGTCGCCGAGCGCGTCGACGTAGATGCCCTGGCCCTTGGTGCCGGCGAAGGTGTAGACGTCCACGCTGCCGGCGGACTCCAGGTTGCCCGCACCGGAGGCCGGGGCACCGTTGGCGATGGTGGAACCGATGGTGTAGCTGAACTTCTGCTCGGCCGGGACGCTGCGCAGCACGAAGCCGTAGGTCCCGACGGTGTCGAGGTTGCTGCCGACGCCGACGGTCAGCGTGTAGGTGCCGGCGGCGGGCAGCGTGATCGGGCCGCGGTCGACACCGAGGTAGGTCTGCAGGACCTGGCCGGACGGCCCGCTCAGCGTGACGACGCCCTTGCCGCCGGTGGTGTCGCTGATCGCGTCAAGATACACCCGCTGACCGGCGGTCCCGGTGAAGGTGTAGACGTCGCGGTCCTGCGGACCTTCGAGGCGGCCCATGCCCTTGCTCGGGCTGTCGGCGGCGACGGTGGTGCCGAGCGTCAGCGGGAAGGTCTGGGTGGTGGGCAGCACCAGGTCCCACTTGTGGGTGCCGGTGACCGTTCCGGTCATCGTGGCCGTGTAGGTGCCGCCGGCGGCGGTGAAGGAGCCGGCATCGGTGGCGCCGACGGTCTGCTTGGTGAACGAGTTGGACCCGTTGGGGTTGGTCAGCGTCCAGGTCAGCGCGTTCGTGGTGCTGCTCGCGGTGTTGCGGTTGTTGAGGAAGAAGCGGGTCCCCGAGGCCGGGGCGAAGGTGGCGGTGTCGACGGCGCCGGACTTCTCGGTCTGCACGGTGACCGACTCGCAGTTGGCCAGCTTGTCGTCGCCGCTGCCGGCGTCGCAGGCGTCCCAGCCGCCGGCACCGTCGATGACGTCGTTGCCGCCGCCGCCGACGATGCCGTTGTTGGAGCCGTTGCCGGTGAGCTTGTCGGCGGCGCTGCCACCGACGACCTTCTCCAGGGCGATGAGCTTGTCGGTGCCCGATGCCGAACCCGTCGCCGTGCCGGTGCCGAGATTGACGGTCATGGCGGTGGTCTCGGCGGCGTAGCTGACGGTGTCGGTGCCGTTGCCGCCGTCCAGGGTGTCGGTCCCGGCGCCACCGACGAGCGTGTCGTCACCGTCGCCGCCGCAGATGATGTCGTCACCGCCGAGGCCGTTGACGGTGTCGTTGCCGGCGTCGGCGAAGATCACGTCCTTGCCGCTGGTGCCGGTCAGGGTGTCGTTGCCGGTGGTGCCCACGATGGTCGCGGTCACCCCCTGGCAGGTCGGGGCGGCGGCCGCCGCCGCCGGGAGCGCGGGCAGCGCGAGGGCGATCGCGGCGGCCGCACACAGCGTGGTGCGGGCCAGGATCCGAGCGAGATCGGGTCGGCGGACGGACGGTGCGGGGCGCATGGTGTGCTCCTGGTCGAGGGTTTCTCCGGTGATGGGACAACCCTCGGCGACCGACCTTGCAGAATCCTTGACGCTCACTGGATGCGCAGCTCAGACCCCCTGTCGGCGCTGTCGGGAACCCTGCACCACGGCAGCAGCGCGGCGTCGGCGTGCACGTCGATGCCGGCGGCGAGGGCGGCGATGGCCGGCCGCTCCAGCGACCGGCCGGCCGCGAACCGGGCGGCGAAGACGTCGGCCGGGAGGGCCTCCCGGACCGCCGCGACGTGCCGGGGGCTGTCCACGGGGTCCATCACCTCCGGGGAGAACCCGATCCGCGCCGACTCGGCGCTGATCGCGCCGAGCAGCACCGCGCCCGTCTCGGCCTGGTCGAGCCGGGCCGCCGCCCCGGCCAGCAGGTGCAGCCCGACCAGCCAGGTGCTGAGATCGCCTTCGGCGCCGACCTCCTCGACGAGCAGCTGGGCTCTCAACGCCGCCATCTCCGGACGCCCGATGTCCCAGGCGACCTTGGCGCCCATCCACATCGCCGACGCCCGGGCCCAGGTGTGGTCGGTCGCCGCGGCCAGCGTGATCGCCTCCTCGAGCGCCCGCAGCGCCCCCTCGGCGTCGCCGACGGCGCGCAACAGCTGGCCGCGCAGCATGATGACGTCGGCGACCGCCCAGGCGGGTCCGTGCTCGCGGGCGATCCGCTCACCCTCGGCCGAGACCGCGGCCGCCGTCTCGAGATCCCCCTGGACCGCGTACTGCGAGGTGGAGAAGGCCAGGCACAGCGCGACCGTCTGATGGTCACCGGCCAGGGTGCCCCAGCGGATCGCTTCGGACCCGAACTCGATGAGCCGGGCGGGGTCGCCGCCGGCCAGGTAGGTCAGGATGCCCGCACCGAGGTTGGCGCGTGCCCGGGCGCGCGCCGCGTCCGGGTCACCGGGGGTGTCCGACGGTCCCGCCGGGGCCGGGGGTGCGGCGAGCGCGCCGGTGAGCCAGCGCAGACCCTCGGCGACCTCGGCCCGCCGGTACCAGAACCACGCCAGGTCGCCGGCGATGCCCCGGGCGGTGTCGCCGTCGCCGGCCGCCAGCGCCGAGGCGAGCGCGGCCCGCGTGTTGGCCTGCTCCCGCCCGAGCCGGTCGAACCAGTACGGCGCCCGGGGACCCCGGAGCTCGTCACCGGCCTCGCGGGCGACGCCGGCGAACCACGCCCGGTGGGCGGCGCGGGCGGCGGCCAGCTCATCGGCGGCGAGTCCGTCGGTGGCGTACTGACGCAGGATCTCCAGCATCCGGTAGCGCGGCGGGGTGGTCGAGCGGTCGACGGTGAGCAGGCCGGCGTCCACCAGCTGCAGCAGCGCCGACACCGGCCGGACACCGTCCTCCAGCGCGGTCGCGGCGGCCAGGTCGAAGCCGCCGACGAAGACGCCCAGCCGCCGGAACAGC